>DASQHV010000095.1:0-7995 GCA_035631915.1 Candidatus Acidiferrales bacterium
CGCACCAGTCGCGCCTTAACGATCTCGACGAGAATCAGGTAAGTGACGACGGCAATCGCCAGGAAGGCAAAGAAACCGGCCGGCAGCAGTACAAATCCGAGGCGCCCCGCCAACGGCGATAGCGGCAGCATCAGACCGACCGCAACGATCATGATCGTAGTTGATGCGAGTGGCAGGCTCGGGCGGTTGCTCCACGGTCTGCCCGCGGTACGGATCACGAACAGCACCAGCGTCTGGGTTGCGAGCGATTCGACGAACCACCCGGTATGAAATTGCGCTTCCGATGATCGAAAGACTGCCAGCAGAATGTAGAACGTCAGAAAGTCGTAGATCGAGCTGATCGGTCCGATCACCATCATGAAGTTGCGAATGATCCTGACGTTCCATTTCTGGGGGGACTGGATGTACACCGGATCGACGTTGTCGGTCGGAATCGTCACCTGCGCGAGATCGTAGAGGAAGTTGTTCAGAAGGATTTGCGTCGGCAGCATCGGCAGGAACGGAAGAAACAACGCCGCGGCGGCCATACTGAACATATTGCCGAAATTCGAGCTGGTGCCCATCAGGATGTATTTGAGGACATTGCCGAACGCTTTGCGGCCCTCGACGATCCCGTTGTGCAGAACACTCAGTGCATGCTCGAGGAGAATGATGTCCGCCGCGTCCTTCGCCACGTCGACGGCGCCAGCCACGGAGATGCCGACGTCGGCGGCGTGCAATGAGGGTGCGTCGTTGATTCCGTCGCCAAGAAAACCGACCACGTGGCCGCGACCCTTGAGCGCGCGGATGATCCGGTTCTTCTGCCCGGGCGACACTCGCGCGAAGACGTCGGCTTCTTCGGCGACGTGGAACAGCGCGGAATCCGTCATGCGCTCCAGCTCTGCGCCCAGGACTATTTTCGAGCAGTCTATTCCGACCCCTTCGCACACATGCCTGGTCACCAGCTCGTTGTCGCCGGTGAGAATCTTGATCGCTACCCCATCTGCCCGCAACGCGACGATCGTCTCGGCAACCCCTTCGACGGCTGGATCGAGAAACGTGAGGAACCCGACGAACACCAGGTCACGCTCGTCGTCGCGCGTCCATCCCTCCCCACGCTCAACCTGCCGATAGGCAACGGCAAGCACCCGCAAACCGCCTGCGCTCAGCGAGCGAAACGTTTGAGCGCATCGCTCGCGATCCGAGGGTCCCAGCGCGCGGCACTCGCCACCGAGCTCGATCGAAGTGCTCGCCGCGAGCACGCCCTCGGGCGCGCCCTTCGTTATGAACATGAAGACGCCTTTGGTCCTGACGACAATCGAGAGCCGGCGCCGTTCGAAGTCGAAAGGTATCTCGTCGGTCTTCTCGCATTCATCGGCGCTCGGTGGCGGATGCTTGAGGATACTCGCGTCGAGCGGACTCTTGATTCCGGATTCAAAGCGGCTGTTCAGATAGCCGAGCATGAAAGCGCGCCCGGATGGTTCTCCGAACGGGTCGAGCGAGGAGTCCAGCTCCATCGCACCCGAAGTCAGGGTTCCGGTCTTGTCGCTGCAGAGCAGATCGATGCTGCCGAGGTTCTCGATCGCGTCCAGGTGTTTAACGATCACTTTGCGGCGCGCCATCTTGAGAGCGCCCATCGATAGCGTGACCGTCGTGATCATCGGCAGGAACTCAGGCGTCAGCCCTACCGCGAGCGCGACCGCGAACAGCAGCGACTCGAGTGCATCGCGATGCATCGCCAGGCTGACGACCAGGATGAACAGCACGAGAAAGAACACTGTCTTCAGGATCAGGATCCCGAACTGTCGGGTGCCGCGATCGAATTCGGTTTCAGGCGGACGCTCCGAAAGCTTCGCCGCGATATCGCCGAAGCTGGTCCGCGGTCCGGTCGCAATCACCAGGGCGGTGGCCGTGCCGCTCACGATTGAGGTGCCCAGGAAGACAAGGTCATGGCGTGCGGCCCCGTTCGCGTCGGACTCGACCGCGCCGACGAATTTCTCGACCGGCATCGATTCACCAGTCAAAGCCGCTTGATGAACGTGCAAATCCTGGCTGCGAATCAATCGGCCGTCGGCCGGCACCAGATCACCTGCCGAAAGCCGCACAATGTCACCGGGCACGAGCTGACGCCGCGGAAGTTCGAGCCAGCTGCCATCGCGCTTGACGCTCGCGGTGGGAGCGACCTGGTCCCTGAGCCTCTGCACCGCTCTTTCGGAGCGATAGGCTTGTATGAAGTTGAGAACAACGCTCAAAACGACCATCGCAGCGATGATGATCGCGTCGACGACCTGGCCCAAAAGTGCCGAGGTCGTGCTGGCAACCAGCAGTATCAGGACGAGCGGGTTGGCGCAGAAGCGCAGGAATTGAAAAAGCGGGCCCGCGACAACTGCAGGCACCGGTTCGTTGGGGCCGAATTGAACGAGGCGGCGTTCCGCCTCTGCGCGCGCGAGACCAGTTTCGAGTTGGTCACCGCCAGAGGGCATATCGTTCGACTCAAGAGCAGTATCTAGTGCCGCATGACCCATGTGGTCCGCCGTAAAGCTTCCATCTTCCCTTTCCGCGTATACGTTACCGGTCATCATCGCGTGCTTGAACGATACGATGCGCGGCTTCTCGTTTGAATCATTTCCCCTTCGATTTTGCCTCTAGCATTCTACCCGAACTTGGAGTGATCGCTGCTATGAAGGCGGGATCGTCACAGGCTTTCGCTATCGCGTCATCAAAGGCCTTCGACAATTCAGCTTGCCGCTCCGCAAGTAACTCAAACATGACGCCAACATCTAGTCCGTAGGAGCGAGTTCCGGTGTAGGTCTGAGAAAAAATCCGTTCGCCCGATTGATCCTGAACCGCTACAGCGAGAGTAGCAGACGCGGTCCATCCGACCGGCCAATCATTTCCTTGATACGCGCTGACTACGGTGACTACCACAACGCGCCGAGAAGCCGGCGCGTCTGCCGCTGTTCCAATGTGGACTACCCGGAAGCCGCGCCTTACCAGTTGGTTCTCCAACAGGGCATTCGCGTGCTGGGCAATCTCGGGACCGACAGTGAATCGAACACCTGGCGCGTTGGGCTGGGGGCTGCGAACTCCCGGCGGCACAAAAGCCTCGAGGCAAACGCGACGCGGAAAGAACATCGTGTCCCAAACGTCTCTTCCGCAGGGGTCTGTTACCTGTTCAATTGCGGAATAGCTACGCGCGTCGATCGGATCGCCGAGGATCACGATGGGTCCAACAGTGGCACTCGCAACAGGTTCGACGGTGGGCATCGTCGATGCGTGCTCGAGTGTGCAGGACGCCGTCACCGCAAGCGCTGCTATGAGACCCACACGCAACAGGCTGGTTGAACCGGTGCGCCGAAGTCTCTTCATAACCTAGTGCCAGGGCTTGTTTCTGCTTTCATCAATGCCGCGATAAAAGCAGGATCATCGCAGGCTTTCGCAATCGCGTCTTGGACCGCGCGGGAAACCGGATTCTCGGGAGGCCCGGCTCGCGCAGACCCTGCCAGGTTGAAGCCGCCGGTGCCGTAGTAATGCTTGGAAAATACCCGATCGCCTGAGCTTTCGCCCACCGTGATGGATATCTCGACGGCGCCTGGATGCCTCAACGGGGCGGTAATCAAGTGCGTTTCATTGGGCCAAAATGTATCGTCGTAACGCGCGCTGACTACGCCAAGCACTATCACTCGTTCAGAGCCGGTGGCGCCTGCCTTTTTCGAATAGTGAAGTACTCTGAAGCCGCGGCTAGCTAGTTGAGCCTCAAGCAGCCGGTTGGCATAGAGCGCGAGGTCGTTGCCCACTATATATTGGTCAGTCGAATCGCCTCCAAACATATTCGTTGCAGTCAACGATCCCACCCCTACCGTAGTGCGGGCATCGATGGGATCTCCGAGTGCTACTTGCGGCCCACTGTTGATTTGAGTCGGCGCGCTTACCAGCGGCATCGGCAAGGGCACAGTTCTTTGAGTACACGATGCGGCTGCTACCAACAGCGCGAAGAGCCCGGCACGAAGCATCCACGGCGTTGTCATCCGCGCGAGTCTTAAAGGAACCCTGCTGTTGTTACGTTCCACGAAGCCAGCCCAGTTCGAGACCACTGCCGCGACTGCTAGGCAGTGAAACAATCTCAGGTCTCTAGATTCGATTCATCCATCGTCAACCACGATGTCATGTCGGGCGCGCGCCGCTAGCGACCAGCGCTCTGGGGCTCCACGCAGACTGTGCGAGGATCGTCGACGGCGGTCTGGGATGAGTCAGGGCTGGCGAACGGATGCGTGATGCTATAGAGCACTTTCACGAACCCGACCCCCAGACCCGTGCCGCTCAGAAATGAATTCGCGTTTTCGTACAATCGGGGATCGTTGACCGCGAGTCCCAGGCTTCCTTGTCCTGAATCGATCTTCTGCAAGATGTCGCGAAGCGCGGCCGACGAGTCGCGAAGGTTCGCCAGCAGCTGATCGCCATACTGCTGGTCCTTGAGTATTCGCGGCCAGGCGCCGCGCGCATGCTCGTACTCGTCGAGGATTTCCTTGAGCGTCTGCGCGCTCAGTTGAGTCGCCTTGGCCGCCTCCTGCACCGATAGTGCGCCGTTGCTGAAGTTGTTGATCATCCGCTGACCGTTGTTCTTGTCGCTGAGCACCGCTGCGACCAGGCTCTTGCTCTTTTCGAACTTGTTCAGCTTGTCCTGCAATTGTGAGGCAAGTTTCGTGAGGCTGTCGAAGCTCTGGCGAATTGAGGCGAGCGTCAACCGTTCCTGCTCGGGGCCGCCCTGCCCCTTCACCAGTTCGCCCAGCAGACCCTGGCCGCTGTTGACTGATTCGAGTAGCGCGCGCAACTGACCTGATATTGCGATCACGTTGGCGAGCACATCCTGCGTCCCTTCCTTCTGGAAGACTTCTTCGTAGTCGATCGGATCGCGCGCAGCGATCGTCGCGCCGGGCTGGAGTCGCGGAGCGTTGGGACTGCCGTCGGTGATCTCGATGTACTTGTCGCCCAGCAGACCCATCGTGCGGATTTGAGCGATCGAATCGCTGCTCATGCGATTGAACGCGCGTTCCTCGATCCACATCCGCACTATCACGTAGTTGGCAACCGGATCGTCCGGGAATGCCATCGAATGTACGGCGCCAACATTCACTCCGGCCAGCGAAACTGGCGCGCCCGGTACCAGGCCGTTGGTCCGGCGAAAGTGCGCCTGAAGCATCCCGGTGCTTCGCAGGTGCCGGAAGCCGTAGCCGATCGAGAAAATCGAAAAGCAGAACAAACCGATTCCTACAGCGATAAGGATTCCGACGCGAAGGGTTGTGAACCTGGATTTCATCGGTGCCTCACAATGCGCTTGCGACGAACTGATGCATCAGTTCATCGCGGGAGCCGCGAACCTCCTCAGCGGTGCCGGTGAAGCGAATCCTCCCCTTGTCGAGCAGCGCGAAGCGATCTCCGACGAACAGAGCTCCGCGTAGATCGTGCGTCACGACCACCGAAGCCATCCCGAGGCGGTGTTGCAGATCGCGAATCATGGCGTTGATCTTGGCGGCGACAATCGGATCGAGCCCGGTGGTCGGTTCGTCGTAGAGTACGGCTTTGGGCGCGAGTGCCAGCGCGCGGGCCAGCGCAACGCGCTTCTTCATCCCGCCGGAGAGTTCTGCCGGATAAAGACTCTCCACGCCGCGCAGTTCAACCATCTCAAGTACTTCGCGGACGCGGTCGACGATTCGCGCCTCGTCCTTCCAGCCATGCTCACGCAACGGATAGCTGACGTTGTCGTACACCCTGAGCGAATCGAATAGCGCGCTGTGCTGAAACACCATCGAGACTTTGACGCGCACCGCGGCAAGTTCCTCCTCGGTCAATTCGTTGAGATTCTGACCTTCCACCAGGACTTCACCTGCATCCGGCCGCTCGAGGCCGTTGATATGGCGCAACAGCACGCTCTTACCTTCGCCGCTGCCGCCCAGTACGACCACGGTTTCGTGCTCGAACACGTCGAGATCGACGCCGCACAATACCCGCTTCGGGCCGTAGCTTTTTTCCAGCCGCCGAATCGAAATAAATGGGCGATCGCTTCGCGTGTTCATCAGATTTCCATGAAGAGTTTGGTGAGAAAGAAGTCAGAGATCAGGATACACACGGCGGCTGTGACTACTGCCGAAGTAGTGGCGCGACCGACGCCATCGGCGCCGCCCGATGCGGTCAAGCCCTTGTGACACGCGATAATCCCGACCAGGTAGCCGAAGAAAATTGACTTGCCGATCCCGCTGGTCAGATCGCCGGCGCCAATGTTGCGAATCAGAGAGGTGTAAAAGTAGTGGCCGTCGATCCCGAGCTGCGTGATCGACATAAACCAGCCGCCCAAAAGGCCGACGGCGTCGGCGAGCATCGTCAGAATCGGCATCATCAGGATCGTCGCCAGGACGCGCGGCACGACCAGCTTTTTCACCGGGTTCGCGCCCAGCGCGCGCATCGCGTCGATCTGATCGGTGACCTTCATGGTGCCAAGTTCGGCCGTGATTCCAGCGCCGACTCGAGCCCCGAGCATTAGCGCTGTCAGCACCGGTCCGAGCTCACGCAGAAGAGAGAGTCCCATGATCCGGCTGACGTAAATCTTGGCGCCGAACCTGGCCAGGAACTGGCCCATTTGAAGCGCCAGCACCATCCCCGAGAAGATCGCGGTTAGATAGACGACGTTGAGCGACTTGTATCCGACCGAATCGAGCTGATCGATCAACGAACGGACCTCGAACGGTGGGCGCAATGCGACTCGAAAGGAATTGAAGGTTAGCAGGCCGATCTGGCCGAGTTCCTCGAAGCCACCTGAAATCCGGGCGAACAATAAATCAAAGCGACGAGCCAGGGAGTCGCTCGAACTCGGGGCCATGCCTGCGGAGCTTGGGGAACGAGATATGAAGACTGTGGATATTGGCTCTTGAGGCATCGGCAAATCTCAAGTTGAACCAAGCGAAAGCCATGCCAGCCAATTTGCATGTAGTTCGCTACGCTTTTCGATGAGAAGCAGGCATGACGATCGGGGACATGATTCGGCCGGTCTGCGACGGCTGTATCCGATGGAAACACCTTCCTTGACGGCCCCACCGCGATTACTTCGCGTTGGCCTTCAAATTCGCTGCGATCTTGGTATGGCTCGGATGTTGCTCTCATCCGAGTGACGCCGTCGATCTCGAGCAGGTCGGGGCCGGAGATTACATCGGCCGGAGGATCACTATGAACTTCAAACGAGTCTTGCTGACCACTGCGATTGTGCTGGCGATGTCGCCCTGGATCTCCTTCACAACGCCGACCGTCGCCAACGCGCAAGAGGATAGCTCTATGGCCGACGATGGTGCGGCCGGGGCGCAGGACAACAGCGCCGTCGCCGGCCAGGACGACGTCGTCTCCACTGACGACGTGGCGGGGCCGGCCGACTACGTCGGCGATTGGAGCGGCATGATCCAGGACCGGCGGCTCGGCCAGGGTAGTATCGACCTGAGCATCCAACTCCTTCAGCCGAAGCATGGTAAGCCGAAGCTGAAAGGCACTTACGAGATCGTGCTTGCGGGACGCGATCGCAAGGGCAAGCTGAATCCCAAGGTCGATTCGACTGGCGCAGTCAAGCTGAGCTTCGGCTTTCGCATCGCAAACATGGTCTGCGGTGTGAAGGCCACAGCAAATCTGATCAGCGCGAACGAGATGACGGGGACATACAAGGCGGGCGGATGCCGTTCGTCGGGAACCTTCGACGTCTCCAAGTAGCGGTTTGCGGCGGCCGATAGCGAGCCCGCCTACTTTTTGTCCGGCGCCAGGGACAATGCAGCGAGTTCGTTGATGAGCCTGGTCAAGTTGTCCCGCACCGCGCCTTCGTTGGCGCCAGGTATGTCGGGGAAGAGATTGCCCGGCATGAAGATTACGTCGCTTGGGGCGGCGCTGGCGTAAAGGAGGACGCTCGCCGTGGCTGCTGCGCCGCCCACCGGTTGATCGTAGTGCGACGTGATCGCCTGCTGCCAGATCACTCGGTTGCCGGCG
>DASQHV010000096.1:0-15317 GCA_035631915.1 Candidatus Acidiferrales bacterium
TTTTGGCACGACGGCGTTGCGCGGGTCGTGGCGCCGGGCGCTTAAGGGGCGCACTATTTGATAACGGTCTGGCGCGCCGCGAATGAACGACAGCACTCACAGCAACTGGTACCTGGTCCGGACCAAGAACGGCAAGGAGAAGTGGGTCCGCGATCAACTCGCGACCTCGGTGCCCGAAGTGTTTCTGCCGATGCTCAAGGCGAAGGCGCCGCGCTGGGGCCGGATGGCGACGTCGATCGGCCCGCTGTTTCCGTGCTACGTCTTCGCCCGCTTCGATCTGCAGCAGCGATATTTCGACGTGAAGTACATGGCCGGCGTGCGCGGAATCGTGTCGGCCGGCAACGATCCAATCGCGGTGCCGAGCGCGATCGTCAGCGAGATTCGGCGCCGCGGCGTCGACGATGTGGTCGAGATCGCGGAGAAGCCCTTCGGCAAGGGCGAGCGGGTGATGGTCGTCGAGGGTCCGTTTCGCGGCTTCGAGGCGATCTTCCAGCGCTACATGTCCGGCGCGGAGCGCGTCGCTATTCTGCTGAGCGCGGTCGAGTCCGGCGGGCTCCGGGTCGTGCTGTCGGCCGCGGCGGTCGCCAAAGAGCGGTAATGATTCGACCGAGTGCGTCGCGTGGTGCGCTCTATTGTTGCGCAGTGCTCGCGACCGTCGGAGCTGCGATTGCGCTCACGGCCTGCTCCGCGGTCAAGGTGCCAACGGTGCCGCCGTCGGTTACCAATCTGCTCAAGCTCGAGCCGAACCTGACGTCGTTTCTGGACGTGAGATTCGGTGATTCCCTGTATCGCGTACAGACCAGGTTCCCGTCCGGCGTGATGCAGACGGCGCCGTCGGGCGCCGACATTTATCGAATCGACAAGATCGAGGTCGACTCGATCCATTACACGCAGGTCGACTATGAATTCACAAGTCAGATGGGCATGCAGCTGGTGGTCGCGCGGTTCACGCCCGAGTCGGCCGGCCAGGTGCTGGCGAAACTCGTGCAAGCGGTCGGCCCTCCGACTCAACAAACCAACCCGAACGGTTCCGACCCCGCGGGCGCGCGCGCGTCGTGGCAACTGGCGCACGGCGAGCGGGTAATCTTTGACGGTCCCAGGCGATTCGTTGCGGTGATAGGACCGGGCGGAGGGTCGCTGAAGCTCGATATCGAAGTGCGCGAGGCGAACGACACTCTTTAGCCGCGAAATGCCGCAGCAGGCCCGTGGAGGCCTTCGCGGGGCATTAAAGAAAGCGTCCGAGGCGACCCGGGATCGCGTCGGTGCAGGCCAAAATCCGCTCGATATTCGACTCTCACACGACAGGCGCGACAGCGGCGAAGGGCGCATGTCGATGCTAGCGTCAGCGGCAGATACGCTGCCAACGAGGGTGAAAGCTTACTTGACGCTCGTTAGCATAGCGTGTTATAACGCGCTTTCGGAGTTCTGGACAGTAATAAACCAACCAGCTACGAGTAGTACCTCGTCGTCGGTTCCGGCCGACGGAGCGTCGATGAATCTGGCTGGCGATCGCATCGTTTGGCGACCGATGCTCAACCTTGAGGACATTGGATGGCGGACGCGTGCCGCGGACTTGGAAGGCGACAGACGGATCTGTGCGACGCCTCATCGCCCACGATACCCAATTGCCCTTTCATTAACCGGGCATTGAGCTATCATGGCGAGGCTCAAGTTTCAGGCACCCCGCGAGCTCGCGATTCGGGCGAAACCGTAGGGTACCATACTATGCGTAGTAAAATCATACAAGATGTTCGACGAGGGCTCGCGGGTGCGACGTTTGCGGCCGCGATGCTGCTAATCGCGTCGGCCGCGTACGCTCAGATGTCATCGGGCAGCGCGCTGAATGGCGCCGGACTGGGCGGCGGCAGAAGCTTTGGTAGTTCCAACTCCGACGACAATTCCGACACTCCCCAGGGCCCGGTGAACGGCGCGCTCAAGCGCGGATGCGTGGACCAGAACGATCCCAGCGCTCCCGACTCGGGCTTGCCGCCGTGCGCGAATAGTCAGTCGGATGAATCCGACACTGACAACAACGGCGATTCGGCCGGACCGGCAACGCTCTCGCCCAACGGCAACATGAACAACGTGGTCGGGGCGCTGCGCGGCGCGCAGGGTTTCTCGAACAACATGAACAAGCAGTCGATGTCGGCGGTGATCCAGCAGTTAGGGATCTCGCCGGATGAGCTGGGCAGCCTGAAGAGCCAGATGGCCACCGGCGGACTCAGCCCCGACGATCTGCAGGAACTGTGTCTTCACTTCGCCGCCAAGCAGCTGAGGCCGGGCGATATCGCGGGTATCGCCAAAGCGCTCGGGATGACGTTCACCGACGAGCAGTTGTCACAGCTGAAGAGCTGCACCCAGCTTACGGGTTCCGATAAATCGCAGGAATCGGAAACGCCGGGCAAGCAGATGGGTATGACGCCGCAGAACGGTGGCATGGGACAAGGCTCGCAGGAGTCGCAGACGGTGTCCTCGGTCGAGCGGCAGTTTCGCTCGCTCGATTCCGTGGTTGCGCCGGCGGCGCCGAGCACGCGCAATCTGCAGCAGTTCGGTTACTCGGTATTTGCGTCGCGCGTTTCGACCTTTGCCCCGGTGGCAAACGTCCCGGTGGGCGACGACTATGTGATCGGTCCCGGCGATCAGCTGAAGATGCTGATGTGGGGGCGGATCAACAACACGATCAACCTCACGGTCGGGCGCGACGGCTCGGTGCGAATTCCCGAAATCGGACCGCTGCAGGTGGCGGGCCTGACCTTCGGCCAAACCAAGAAGCTAATCGAGGACCACGCCGGGCAGATTACGGGCGTCAAGGTCGACCTCACGATGGGCAAGCTGAAGACGATCCAGGTGTTCGTCGTCGGCGAGGTGGAGCAGCCCGGCTCCTACACCGTGAGTGCGCTGTCGCACGTCTCCAACGCGCTGGGCGCGGCGGGCGGGATCACCAAGATCGGCAGCCTGCGCAAAATCGAGCTCAGGCGCGGCAATCAGCTGGTCCGCGTGATCGATCTCTACGGGCTGCTGCTCAGCGGCAACGAGCAGGGTGACGAGCAGCTTCAGCCCGGTGACGTGATTTTCGTCCCGGTCATCGGCCCGGTGGTGGGCATGATCGGCGACGTGAAACGCCCGGCGATCTACGAGCTGTCGCGCTCGGGCGATCCGCTGAGCAGCGTTATCAAGCTGGGCGGCGGAATCGGCGCGTTCGGATATTCGCAGCGCGTGCAGGTCGAGCGGGTATCGGAGCATGAGAAGCGAATCGCGCTCGACGTCGATCTGAACGATATCCGTTCGCAGCACTTCGACATCCGCGACGGCGACCTGGTCAAGGTTTACCCGGTGCTGCCCGCCCAACACGACATCGTGACGGTGCGCGGCAACGTCAACCGGCCGGGCAAGTTCCAGTGGCATGAGGGGATGAAGGTCGGCGACCTGGTCGATCTGGCGGAGGGGGTCGCGCCGCACACGTTCTTCAAGTACGCGGTAATTCGCCGCAAAGAGGGCAAGGAAAAGGCCGTGCGCCTGGTGCCGGTCGATCTTGGCGCGGCGATGCAGGATCGGGTGGCCGGGCCGCAGAACGTGGCGCTAACCCAGGAAGACGAGCTGACCGTATTCAGCGAATCGCAGATGAAGTACCTGCCGACGGTGCAGGTCTTCGGCGAAGTGCGCAATCCCGGCTACTACGTGCTGAGCCAGGGGATGCACGTCAGCGACCTTCTGTACCTGGCGGGCGGGTTGAAGGACGACGCCTATCAAAAGCAAGCGGAGCTGGCGCGCACGCAGGTCGTCAACGGCAGCCACACCAGCCACACCTTCATGGACATCGATTTGCGCTCGGCGATGTCGGGCTCGGACGAGCACAATCCGGAGCTGGCCGCCAACGACCAGTTGTTTGTGCGGCGCGCGTCGGACTGGCATCTGCCGTGGGTGGTGATGGTCAAAGGGATGGTTGAGCGCCCGGGTCCGTACACGATTCACGACGGCGAGCGGATCGCGTCGGTGCTCGAGCGTTCGGGCGGTCTGCTGCCGGACGCGTACCTGCCGGCGACGGTGCTGATTCGGCAGTCGATCAAGGAACTGCAACAGAAGCGCCTCGACGAAGCGCGCCATCGCCTGCAGGAATCGATGATTCGGATCCAGATGAATCCGAGCGCGCAGAATCAGCTGAACGCGATGGCGGGCCAGCAACAGCAGAATCAGAATCAGTCGAACAGCGCGGCCACGCTCAACACCATCGAGCGCGTGCTCACCGAGACCGAGGGCCAGCAGGCACAGGGGCGGCTCGTAATCCACATGCATCCGCTGGACGAGCTGTCGAACTCGCCGGACAACGTCGTGATGGTCGATCAGGACGAGCTGACGATTCCGCGACGGCCGGCCGCGGTGAACGTGCTCGGCCAGGTATACAGCCCCAACGCGATCGTGTTCCGGCCGGGGCTGTCGACGCGCGATTATCTCGACCAGGCCGGCGGTCCCAACGAAGGGGCGGACGCCGATCACATCATGGTGATCAAGGCCGACGGCTCGGTGCTGACGGACGACGGGATCAAGGCGAGCAAACAGTCGTCGATGTTCCCGCTGTTACCGGTGATCTCGGGCGGGCTGATGTCGGCGCGGCTGGACCCTGGCGATACGGTTTACGTTCCTGAGAAACTGATCTATGTGAATCACTTGCAGGAGACGGCGACGATAACGCAGATTATCGCAAACGCGGCGTCGTCACTGGCGGTGATTGGAATCCTGGGTACGCACCTGTAAGGGAGCTCGGTGGGGGTTAGAGCCAAGACAGTTCTGCTCGCTTGCGCGGTCGCGCTGATCGGCGCGGCGCCGGTGCACGCGCAAAGTGCGGCGGACGCCGGACGCTCGCGGGTCGAGAGCTGGCGCATGTTTCACGCAGCGGGCGAGCTCTACAGTCTCGACCCGGACCTGCTGGCTGCGATTGCGACCGTCGAGTCCGGCGGCAACTCGTCCGCGGTTTCACCGAAGGGCGCGCAGGGCCTGATGCAATTGATGCCGGCGACGGCGGATCGGTTTCGCGTGCGCGATCCGTTCGATCCGATCAGCAACACGCTGGGCGCCGCGCGCTACATGAGCTTCCTGCGCGAGTTCCACGCGGCGGGCGGCGGCGAGAATTTGAGCCTCTCCGAGATGATCGCCGCTTACAACGCCGGTGAAGGCGCGGTGCAGAAATACGGCGGGATTCCGCCGTATCCGGAAACGCAGAGTTACGTGCGCAAGGTGCTGCTGACCTACCTGTTCGGCAACAGCCGCAGCGAACTCGCCTCACGCCTGGGGGCATCGCCTGCGCCGCCGCTCCCGGCGCCGCTCAGGGTTCACGGCAGCACGCAGCACGCGCGCGTTCAGCCGGCGCTGACCCACGAGAAAGATCCCATCGAGGCGCTGACCGAGATTCAGCGTCTCAGAGAAGTCGAAATCAACAAGCAACAAACCGCCAGCCGCAACGGTGCGCCAGATGCCATCCACTAAAACACCGCCAGCGGCGCGCCCGCGACGAATCCTGACCGCCCTCAAGCTCGTACTGGCTGCGGCCGGCATGGCGCTGGTCGCGCGGCCCGCGGTCGCATCGACGTACGCGGTGTACATCCCGCTCGACAGCTCGATCTACAACGAAATCGAAGCGCTGAACGATCTCGGCGTGGTCGACAGCTACCTCGGCGAGATCAAGCCGATCACGCGGGTCGAGGCGGCGCGGCTGACGGTCGAGGCCGAGGCGAAGCTGTCGGAATCGAACAACCCGAGCGAGCTCGCGCGCAGCCTCATCACGGCGCTGCGGATGCAGTTGCCCGAGGAAATCGGCTGGATCGAGCAGGACAAGGAAGACGGGCTGCCCACGATGATCCATCCGATCGAGCGGCTGGAGGGCGAGTACGTCTATTCGCAGGGCGAGCGGCGCAAGGTGCAGACCGGCGCCAACGGAATCGACTTCAAGGAAGGCACGCCGCTGCTGCCGTACAACGACAACCTGGCGACCTCGAGCGGCAGCAACGAAGTCCTGAGGTGGTCGGGATGGACGGGCGTCGGCGGGTTCATCACGGGCTACGGCGAAGGCGCGATAGCGGGGCCGCTGTCGAAAGACCCGCGCGACGCGAATCGTGCGCAGTTGCTGACGGGCGCGGTCGTCGTAAGCCTGGGCAACGAAGCGATCTCGTTCGGGCAGGAAGAGATGCAGTGGGGCGTCGGGCATTTCAACCAGCTCTCGCAGTCGGCCAACGGACTGCCGTTCCCGGCGCTGCGCGTGCAGAACATCCACCCGAAGATTCTGCCGGGCTTTCTGAAGTATTTGGGCCTGATGCGCCATCAGATATTCCTGGGGCAGCTGGACGCGGGGCGTACGTTCTCGCGTCCGTGGATTTCCGGGCAGTTGATCTCGTTCCGCACGCTGCCGTTCCTCGAATGGGGAATCGACCACACGATCATGTTCGGCGGCGCGGGCAACGACAACTACAGCGCGCTGGGATTCCTCGGCAACGTCACGGGCCTGTCAACCGGCGACGCGAAGACGGCGAATACCAACTCGCGCTTCGGCCTGTTCGCCCGGGTCTACATCCCCCGGCTCCGAAATACGCAAGTCTATGCCGAGCAGGTCAACGAGGATTTCTTCCTGCCCTTCGGCAAGAGCTTTCAAATGAAGTTGCCGTTCAAGGGTCCTTCATACCTGGCCGGAATATATCTGCCGGCGCTTACTCAGGACGGACGCACGACGGCGCGCTTCGAATACACGATGACCGACAAGGAGTACTCGGTCCACAACGACTCGCTGTACTGGACCTATAACAACAGCCTGATGGGCAGCGCGCTCGGACCCTCAGCGTGGCAGGTGAACTTCCAGGTCGGGCGATGGCTCAACTACCAGTCGAAGCTCGATCTTGATTTGTTCTACACCTCGCGGCGCGCGTCGATCGCGGCGGTGAATTTCAATCCTCCGACGCGCAACACCGAGACGGCCTACGGGCTGGCGTTCGACTTCCTGCGCCTGCCGCTCGAGATGCGCGCGTTGGCGGATTCGCTCGGCGAGATGAAGGCGCGCACGGCGGTGGAATACGTCAGCGACGTGAACTACTCCAACTCCAGCTCGATGCGCGCGATGGTGCAGCTTTCGTTTGCGTTCACGCCCTCGTGGGGCGGCTTCGTTTGGCGTTAGACCCCGCGCCCCTGTAGTACAAGTAGTACAATCAGTCCGATGGAACCGACCGCCAGCAGCGACGTACAGCCTCATCTGAGCGAAGCGCAATACGCGACGCTCCAGTTGCTGCGCTATTTCGGCCTGCTGCGCGCGCGCTGGGTGCTGATCGTGACCGCCACGATTGGCATCGGGCTCGGCTACGGACTGTATACCAAGTTCCTCACCGTGAAGTGGTACCGCGCACAGGCGATGGTTACGCCGGTGCCGCCGATCGAGGGCTTGTCGCTTGGCGGCGGCGCGGGCGAGATGCTCGACGGTGTGGGCGGCGGAATCGCGTCGCTGCTCAGTTTCGGCGGCGGCTCCGACACCGTGACGATGGCGGAGCGGTACACCGCGATCATGAACAGCTACGCGTTCACCACCGACCTGGTGAACAAGTATCACCTGGCTCGGGACATCGTCGGCGTACGCAGCAAGAGTGCGCCGACGGTCACGAAATGGCTGATGCATACCGCGATGACCGATCGCTTCAGCACCGAGTATGACTACAAGAGCGGCAACCTGACTTTGTATTTCCTTGATCCTTCGCCTGACGACGCCAAGCGCATCCTCGGCTACTACCTGGACAGCCTGCGCGACAAGCTGCGCAACGAGGAAGTGCAGAGCGCGGCGAGCGCGGCGGCGTCGCTGCAGGAGGAGGTTCGCAAAACTTCGGACGCGCTGCTGCAGACCCAGCTCTACGAGCTGATGGCGCGGCAGATACAGCGCGAAAAGGTCGCGCAGGTGCAGGCTGACTTCGCGTTCAAGGTCGTCGAGCCGCCGGTCGTGCCCGACAACTACTACGCGCCCAAAGCGCGCCACAACGCGACGATCGCGGCGGTGTTCACGTTTACGGTGATCTGTTTCTGGATCCTCGCGTCGGAGTTCGTGAGCCGCGCGAAAAATCAGCTTGAAGCTTTGAGCCGGGCGGCTGACCAGCCCGCACCCGCGCCGGCGGCGGTATGGACGGCTGGCGAACCCCCGGTGCGCCAGGAAGATCCGGCGTCACCGCATCCGCGATTCATTCGCAATCTTCGCCCCAAGCCGTAGCAGTTTGGATCGCTCGCCCCGGGCGCTGGGCATTCGCGAAGACTGCTCCGCGCGCGCGTAACTTCAAATGTCGCCGCAGAATCTACAGGCCAGCGCGGTCAAGCTGACTCGCACGTTTGCGAACGCGCTGCTGATCGTGGCGGCCAAGTTGCTATGGCCGCGTGCGCGACCCTCCGATCCACGCCGTGTTTGCATCTACCGGATCGGCAATATCGGCGACATGGTGTGCGCAATTCCTGCGATGCGCGCGGTCAGGCATGCGTACCCGCGGGCGCATCTGACGTTGGTGACGTCGCCCGGCAAGGCTGGCGCGGTCGGCGCTCGCGAGTTGCTCGGCGGCGTCGAGTGGATCGACGAGATAGTCGCGTACCACTCGGAAGAGATCGCAACCTGGCACGGCCGATTGCAACTGCTGCGCCGATTGCGTGCGCACAAGTTCGACGTTTGGATCGAGCTGCCGGCGGACTTGGCTGCGCTCGCGACGCAGGTGCGCAATATGATGGTCGCGCGCGCGGCGGGTGCGCGATGGGGCTTCGGCTGGCGTCGGGGTTGGATTCAAATTGCGGTGAATGCGCAAACCGCCAGCGTCGAGTTTCCCGACGAAGTAGTCCGTCTCCTCGAACTGGTCGGTAACGCGGGGTTTGTCGCTCGTGACGACGATTTCCAGCTCGACATCACCGAGCCGGAACGGCGCAGCGCAACCAGGCTGCTCGACCAGGTCGGAGTCGTTGCGACCGAAGTCGTCGCCTTGGCTCCGGGTGCGAAGAGAGCGACAAACCGATGGCCGGCGGAGCGATTCGCCGAGGTCGCCCGGCACCTGGCGGAGCGAGGCGCGGCAATCATTGTGCTCGGCGGCGATTCCGACGCACCTGTTTGCGAGCAGATTGCGCGCGCAGTCGGGCGCGGTGCGATCAGTCTCGCAGGCAGGACTACGGTGCGCGAAACGTGCGCCGTGCTGGCTCGATCGACGCTGCTGGTGTGCAACGACTCGGGCGTCCAGCATCTGGCAGCGGCGGTCGGCACGCCGTGCGTGTCGATCTTTTCGCGCCGCGCCTTCCTTCGCACCTGGTGGCCGCATGGCGTGGGACACGAGGTGTTGTGGAAGGAGATCGACTGTCACACCTGCTTCCTCGATAGCTGTCCGTACGACAACAAGTGCATCAACCTCATCTCTGCGTTCGAGGTGAGCGGCGCAGCCGACCGCGTACTCGATCGCGAATTGCGCGCGCGGGAAGTTTCGTCCGGGCCGCGCGCCGCGCGGATTGCCTGATATGAACGGCAGCTACCGAGTCGCCTGCCTGGTAAGCCACCCGATCCAGTACCAGGCGCCGATGTTTCGGCATTTGGCGGCCAGCCCGGATATCGATCTGACGGTTTTCTTCCTGAGCGATCTCTCGACCCGCGCGTATCTCGATCCGGGCTTCGGCGTCCGGTTCGAGTGGGACGTTCCGCTGCTCGGCGGCTATCGTTCCGAGTTCTTGCCGCACATTGGCTCTGGAAGCGGTCTCTCGTTCTGGCGGCCGTGGACGTTCGGGCTGCGCACGCGCCTGCGCCGCGGCGGATTCGACGCGCTCTGGGTCCACGGCTACGCCCATCGCGGATGCCTGGCGGGAATCTGTGCGGCCAAGTCGCTCGGAGTTCCGGTGCTGCTGCGCGGCGAGTCGAATTTGCAGAGCGAGACGGATGACGCGCTCAAGCTCGGCGTGAAACGGCTCGCGATGCCGCGGCTGCTCGCGGCGATCGATGGTCTTTTGGCGATCGGCCGTCTCAATCGCGAGTACTACGTTCACTACGGCGCCGATCCCGCGCGGATTTTCTCGATGCCGTACGCGGTGGACAACGACTATTTCCGCGCTGCGGCCGAGCGTGCGCGGCCCGGGCGCGAACGATTGCGCGCCGAATTAGGACTGCGCGCGGGCCGCCCGGTGATTTTGTTCGCGTCTAAAATGCAGCCGCATAAGTGCGCCGCCGACTTGCTGGAGGGATACGCCCGACTGGTCGCGAACGGGACGCCGGAGTCCGGCCCGTACCTGGTCTTCGCCGGCGACGGCGCGGAGCGGGAGGCGCTCGAGGCCCGTGCGCGATCGTTAAAGCCGGACTCGGTTCGTTTTCTCGGCTTCCGCAATCAGAGTGAGCTGCCGGCGCTCTACGACCTCTGCGACTTGTTCGTGCTGCCGTCGGACCGCGAGCCGTGGGGACTGGTCATCAACGAAGTCATGAACGCGGGCAAACCCGTGATCGTGAGCGATCGGATCGGCGCCGCGGCCGATCTGGTCGAGGACGGCGTCAACGGATTCGTATTTCCGGCGCGCGACGTTTCGGCGCTGACGAACTGCTTGCAGCGAATGATGGCCAGCGGAGAGCATCGCATGGCGATGGGCCGGCGCGCGCTCGAGAAAGTTCAACACTGTGACTTCAATGCGGATCTAAGTGGCTTGCTGGCGGCGCTCGGCGCGGTCGCGGGCGGAAGAGAGCGCGCGGCCGCCTGAGAATGGATGCGCGGCGAAAATCCGTCTCGGTGATAGTGCCGGTTCTCAACGGCGAGCGCACGATTGCCGCTGCGATCGACAGCGCACTCGCGCAGCAGTTTGACGGAGACCTCGAAGTCGTGGTCGTCAACGACGGGTCGAACGATGGCACGGCGGCGGTGCTGGATTTGTACGGGTCGAGAGTCACCGTGATTGTCTCCGACAATCGTGGACAGGCGGCGGCCCGGAATGCGGGCGTGCGTGCGTCGCACGGCGAATGGATCGCGTTCCTGGACGCCGACGATGTGTGGTTACCCGACAAACTCGCCAGGACGGTTACGGCGCTCGAGGCTAACCCGGACGCGACGCTGGTCTACTCGGACGCCGAGAAGATTGATGCGGGCGGCCGCCGCCTGGGTGCAACCTGCACTCCCGACGCGCAAAATCGTGCGCCCTCGATGAGCGACGTGCTGACCGCCGCCTGGAACATCCTGCCCAGCACCATCGTGATGTCGCGTGCGGCCTTCGATCGCGTCGGCGGTTTTTGCGAGGAATTCGGCAGGCACCCGAAGTGGGAAGACACCTGGTTCACGATCGCGGCGCGCGAGCACGGGCCATTCGTCTATCTTGCGGAACCGACAGTTCTCTATCGGGTGCCGGACACGGCGGCGCAAGACCTCGAGCGTCGCGGCATCTGGAAACCCGGAGCAGCGGACGCGCAGGCGATGCGGCTTGAACGATACCTGGAATGTTCGGAGTTGATTCAGCGACTCGCGCGCGAGCGCTTCGGCGATCGAGCACTTCGGCTGCGGCGGGAAATCCGCAAAGCGACTTCGAACCTGCTCGTTGCGGCCGGTCTGACAGCGATGGTCGCCGGCGACCGCGTTTCGGCGCGGCGCGCCTACGGGAACGCGCTCCGCTATCGACCGCTCGACCCAAAGATCTACCTGCGCCTGGCGTGGACGCTGCTTCCGGCCGGCGCCGCGCGCGCGATCGCCGCGGTCCTGCCGCCGAAACTGCATCGCGCGGTTTCGGGTCCCGCGCGCGCCTGACCGATCGTACCGTCATGAAAGCCACGGTAGTTATTCCGACGTACAACAATGAAGCCACGATTGCAGGCGCCATTGACAGCGCACTCGCGCAACGCTTCGACGGTCAATTCGAAGTCGTCGTCGTTGACGACGGATCGACCGACCGCACTCACTCCATACTCGAGCGATTCGGCGACCGGATTCGGCGCATCGACCAGCCGAACCGAGGCGTGGCGGCTGCGCGCAATGTCGGCCTCGCCGCGGCGACCGGCGAGTTCGTCGCGCTGCTCGACGGCGACGATGCATGGCGCGAGGACAAACTGGCGAAGACAATCCCCACGCTCGAACAGGACCCGACCTGCGTCGCGGTTTTTTCCGACGCGATCCAGATCGACGGCGCCGGCGAGGTGGTCGTTCCGAACTTCGTTGAACCCCGGTGCGCACACGCGCCGACGCTCGACGAGATGCTGGCACACGCCTGGCCGATTTTGCCGAGTGCGATCGTCGTCCGGCGCACCGCGTTGATGGAGGCCGGCGGGTTCTCGGAGCAATTTGGCCCGCGCGCCTACGGTGGCGAGGACGTATTCGCGTTCATGCTGTTGCGCGAGCTCGGCGCGATTCGCTACGTGCCGGAAAAGCTGGTGCGGTATCGCTTGTCTGCGTTCATCGAAAATTTGGCCAAGCGGGTTCACGCGCTCGATGGCGACGGCAGACAGACGCAGGACCTTGGCGACCCCGAGCGCCTGTTCGACGGCTATCTGATCTTCGCGCGACTCGTCCGTGACCGCTACGGCGCGCGCGGTCGCACTCTGACGGAACTATCGATCAAAACGGTCGGCCTGGGACTGGTAGGCGTCGGGCTCATGGCAATTCACGAAGGCAATCGTGCGCGCGCGCGTCAATGCTACCGCGCGTCGCTCCGGTACCGGCCGCTGGACCTCAAGACATACGTCCGGCTCGGGTGGACGATGCTTCCGGCAGGAATCGCGGACTCACTCACGACGATGCTGACGCCGCGGCTGCGGCGCGGCCTTGCGGGGCCGCCATTTCACATTCTGAGCGATCGCGTGCAATGAATCTTTTTTTTCAATCGTTCGCAGTGCGCGACTCTTGATCGCTGTGCGACTGAAGCAAAATCTCGTCTGGAGTTACATCAACTGGGCGGTGTCGATTGCCGTTCCGCTGGTGATGATTCCGATCTACCTGCGCTGCCTCGGCCGCGAGACCTACGGCGCGTGGATCGTGATATTGAGCGTCACGTCGTATCTTAGTCTCGCGAACCTGGGAATCGGTCAGACGCTTGGCAACCGAATTGCCGAAGCGGTGGCCAAAGACAAGCGCGACGAAATTGGGCCGCTGATTTCCACCGCATTCTTCGGCTACGCGGCGATCGCCGTCGTGCTGATGGCGGCGCTGTTCCTTTTCACCCCCATGATTGCGAGACGACTGGCTCTGGGAGCCAGCGCCGCGGTCATCGCGCCGTTCTTCATCTATGTGGTTCTCACGCTGATATCGTTCCCGGTCAAGGTGTTTCCGATGGTGCTGCGGAGCTTCGAGCGGGTCGACCAGGAACAGGCGATTGTAGCCGCGAGCAACGTGGTCAGAATCGCGGCACTTGCGGCGGCGCTGTTTTCAGGTTTCAAGCTGGAGGCGGTCGCCGCCGTCAACGGCAGCGCGGAAATTCTGCTGCCGCTGGCCGCATTCTGGCAATCGCGTCGCTTGACCGCGGAAGCCCGTCCGCGTTTGAAGAGATTTTCGCGCGCGCTACTGCTCGACATGGTGCAGCCGAGCCTGGGGTTTTTGGGAATCCAGGTCGCCAATACGCTAATCACCGGAGTCGATGCATTAGTCATTGGCTATTCACTCGGCGCAGCCGCGGTGACTGCATACTCAGTGCCGTTTCGAGTGACTACCATGTTGGTCGGCCTGCTGTCGGTTGCCGCCAACGCAGTCAATCCGTCAGTGACGGTCAACTACGCACAGGGAACGCGCAACGCCTTGGCGCGAGGCTACATGTTCTCGCTGCGGCTCTCGACGCTCTACGGAACCGCCGGCGCGATCGCGCTGTGGGTAATCGGTCCGCCGTTTTTCCGGGTCTGGGCAGGCGCCGGAGTATTCCCCGGTTACCGCGCATACGCATTGATGCTGGTGTTGTTCGTGATGGTGGTATTGATCATGCCGGCCTCGTCGATCTTGTGGGCCACCACGCGCCACTACATCTGGGCGATGATGTCGCTCGGCGAGGGCGCTTTGAACCTGGCGCTTTCGTTGTGGTGGGTTCGCCGCTTCGGATTAACCGGGGTGATCGGAGCCACCGTCACCGCGTCGGCGCTTTTGACGTTCTGGTATCTTCCGTACGCCGCGCTGAAAACGCTTGAGGTTCCGATCGGCGACGCGCTGCGGGAGTTGGCGCCGGGCTTCGCGCTGTCGGCGCTCGCGATCGGCGCTGTCGCGCTGCTTTGGAACGCGCACGCGGACGCGCCGCTGCTTTACGCGCTCGGCTGGGGAACGGCGGCGGTGCTTGGCTACGCGTTGGTGTTCGCCTGGCTGGGATTCAGCCGGTCGCAGCGGCAGAGGGCCGTCGGCTGGATCGTCGCATCGCGGCGGCAGGCCTCGGCAGCATAGGGCCGCTAACTCATGAATCCGATCGAACGCGCGAGCATCGCAGTACGTCATCTCCCCGCGTTGGAGCGCGCAGACTGGCTTTGGAAGCGAGTGCGACCGGCCTACGATCGGATGCTGTCGACGCTCGCGGGACGTCGCGGCCTCGAACGTGTGATCAATGGATCCGACTCGTTCCGCCTAAGCCCGCTTTCGCGCGGGTTCGTCGCCGAGGAGTACGAGCCTGAAGTCTGGAATCGCGTCATGCGCGAAATCGGATCGGGAGACCGCGTGGTGGAAGTCGGCGCAAGCTTCGGACTCTATACGCTCGCGTTCGCGCGGCGCATCGGGAGCGGAGGCCACGTCACGGCATTCGAACCGGACCCCCAAAGTGCAGCCGCGCTGGAGGCCAACATCCGGGTGAACGGCTGGCAGGACCGCGTCACCGTGGTCAGCGCCGCAGTCGGCGCCGAAAACGGCAAGGTCCGCTTCGCCGCGGCACGCGGGATGGAATCGCACATCGCAACCGCCGGGGATTCGAGCCGCGGCGCGATCTTGGTGCCGCTCGTTACGCTCGACAGCGTCGTCGCGGATCGACGAATCGACGTTCTCAAAATCGACGTCGAGGGATTCGAGGAACAGGTGTTGCAAGGTGCGCGAACCATTCTGACCACGGCGAATCGCCGTCCACGAGCGATCCTGGTGGAGGTGCATCCGTTTGCATGGAGCGAGACCGGCACGACCAGCTCCAGTTTACTCGCACTTCTGCGCGAATCCGGCTTCAGGGTCGAGAACATGACCGGTGACGAGGTCCGCGAAATCGGCGAATACGGTCACGTGATCGCGTTGCGCCAATGACTCCGCTTGGGAGTCGGAACGCTCGAGAGTGACCTCAGTGAAGCCGCGACTGCTCATAACCATCTATCAAAATCCGGATTACTATCCGCCGACTGTGTATGCAGTTCGAATACTAAATAACTATTTCAACAT
>DASQHV010000097.1:0-2587 GCA_035631915.1 Candidatus Acidiferrales bacterium
CCGCCCGAAGAAATCGTGCACGGCAGCGCCCAATGATCGCTAGTTCGCGCTACGTGAACGCAGTCACAATCGCTGCGCCGGCGCACCAAAGTACTACGATCAATGCCGACGCTCGCCAAGCAACTAGAAGCGTGAACGCAATCGCCGCAATCGCAACATCCAACGGCCCATGCACTGCACTCGTCCACACCGGATCGTAGAGTGCCGCGGCGAGCAGCCCAACGACCGCCGCGTTGATACCCGCCACCGCGCGCGCCGCGACCGGCGTGTGCCCGATCGAGCGCCACAGCGGGAGCGCGCCCGCGATCAAGAGGAACCCCGGCAGAAAGATCGCGATTAGGGCCACACACGCCCCCACGATGCCCCCCTCGGGGCCAGGGAGTCGCGCGCCGAGATAGGCGGCGAGCGTGAACAGGGGTCCCGGCACGGCCTGCGCGGCGCCGTAGCCCGCGAGGAAGTCGTCGCTCGAAACCCAGCCAGGGGTCACCACCGATTCGCGCAACAGCGGCAGCACGACGTGGCCGCCGCCGAAGACCAGTGCTCCGGCGCGGTAGAACGCGTCGGTCACGGAGAGCAGCCCGAGATGACCTCGCGCGGCAAGCGGCAGCCCGAACAGCAGCAGCGCGAAGACGACGAGCAGCACGATCCCGAAACGCACGCCATAGGGCAACTGCAGCCGCGCATCGGGAGGCGGTGGCTGCACGTTGCGGCATACAGCAAGTCCGGCGACTGCTCCGAGCACGACGACGAGGATCTGCGTCCATGCCTGCGCGAACGCCAGGATCAGCGCGACCGCGATGGCGGCAATCGTTGCGCGCGGAGCATCCGTTGTGAGCTGTCGCGCCATGTTGAGCACGGCCTGCGCTACGACAGCAACCGCAACGAGCTTCAGCCCATGGATCGCGGCCTGTCCGGCCGTGCCCGACAAATAAGGAACCAGCGCCGCGAACGCGAAGAGAAGCGCCGCCGAGGGCAGCGTGAAGGCGACGAACGCGGCCAGCGCCCCGAGCCAACCGGCACGCAACAACCCGAGGCTGAAACCGAGCTTGCTGCTCGCCGGCCCCGGCAGGAACTGGCAGAGCGCAAGCAGCCGTGCGAACTCGTTCTCGTCGGTCCATTTCCGCCGCTCGACAAATTCCCGCCTGAAGTAGCCGAGGTGTGCGATCGGCCCGCCGAACGCGGTCACGCCCAGCTTCGAAAACGCGATGAACACCTCCCAAGCGCCGCCTTGGGTCGTGACGGTTCCCGTGGCGATCGGCGGATTGCTCGTCGATTTGGTCCGCGATTGATCGTTCATGGGTTCGACGTTGGACCCGATAAGTACGGCAGGCCGAAGTAGAGGTAAGCTGTCTTTGATCCCCACCCCGTTTCAGTACGGCGCGGAGGCAGAGTTTTCCGGCTTCGTTGGATGCTCCATGGGCTGCGTCCGCGGGCTGCGCTGGGCGAATTCCAACGGTGTCGCCCATCCCAAAGCACCGTAGGGTCGGATCTCGTTATACGCCCGCCGCCACAGTTCAATCTTGGCGCGCGCGTCGTCCAAACTCAAGAACCAGTGCTGGTTCAGGCATTCCTGCCGCAGCCGCCCATTGAACGCCTCGATGTGCGCGTTGTCGGTTGGTTTGCCGGGACGGGAGAACGCCAGCTCGACGCCTTGCTCGTACGCCCAGCGATCCAGCACCTTCGATACGAATTCCGGACCGTGTCGACCTGAATCCGCGCTCGGGCTCCGCGGTCTCGCGCCACCTCGTCAATCACACGAACCACGGCCTCGCCGCGAATGCCTTGATCGACCCAGATCGCCAAGCATTCCCGGCTGTAGGCATCGATCAGCGTCAGCGCCCGCAGCTTACGACCGTCGAAGAGCTGGTCGCTGACGAAGTCCATGCTCCAGCACTCATTGATGCGTTGTGCCATCGGCAACGCGACGCGCTGCCGCGCCGATCGATGGCGCCGTGGCCGTCGCTCGAACAGCGATAGTCCCTCCTGGCGGTACAAGCGATACACCCGCTTGTGATTGACCCGCCAGCCTTCGCGGCGCAATAGAACGTGAATCCGTTGGTAGCCGTAGCGAACGCGGCTCGCTGCGATCTCCTTGATCCGCGCAAGTAGCGGCGTCTGCTCCGGTCGCCTGGACCGGTAGCGATAGACGGAGCGCGAAAGCATCATCACCGCACACGCCCGGCTGGGACTCGCGCCATACCGCGCCCGCAAGTCATTCACCAGTTCGCGCCTGCGTGCCGGCTTCAGGTTTTCGGCGCACGACGTCCTGCAGCATGGCCTTGTCGAGGCTCAGGTCCGCGACCAACCGCTTGAGCTTCGCATTCTCCTCCTCCAGCTGCCTCAAGCGCCGTAGCTCGGGCGGACCCAACCCCGAGTACTTCTTCTTCCAGACGAAGAAGGTCGCCTGGGCGATGCCCATCTTGCGACAGATCTCATCGACTGATGTACCTAGATTCTGCTGCTCCAGCGCGTAGGCGATCTGCTGCTCGGTGAACCGCGACTTCTTCACGGCATGCTCCTTTCTCGCGAAAGCGAATCATGCCGGAAACTCTACTTTTCAACCGTCCGATAAACCGGGAGGGGATCA
>DASQHV010000098.1:0-3786 GCA_035631915.1 Candidatus Acidiferrales bacterium
ACCCTGGAATTTGCGCTCGAGGAATCCCTCAACGCCGCCGCCGCGCACATCGCCAATACCATTGGACTCGATCGGGTGGTTGCGATGGGCAAGAAGTTGGGCTTCGGCGACCTGCCGATGTACCCGTCAATCGTGCTCGGCGGCATCGAGGTCTCGCCGATGCAGGTTGCGCGCGCGTACTCGGTAATCGCCAACGACGGCATGGAAGTTCAGCCCTACGCGGTGACTGCGGTCGTCGATGAGAGCAACAAGGTGATCGAGGGGCACGAACTCACCGCCGAGCAGGTGATACCGCCCGAGCTCGCGTACATGATGCAGTTCATGTTGGAGAACGTGATCAATCACGGCACCGGCGCGGGCGCACGCACGATGGGCTTCACGCGGCCGGCGGCGGGCAAGACCGGCACCACCAACGACGCCAAGGACGCCTGGTTCGCCGGCTTCACGCCCAACCTGCTGACCGTGGTGTGGACCGGCTTCGATCAAAAGGAAGAGCTCGGACTGACCGGTGCGCAGGCCTCGTTGCCGGCGTGGACCGCGTTCATGAAGGCGGCGACGGCGTCGCGTCCGCCGCTGGACTTCACCGCGCCGCCCGGAATCGTCAAGGTGCGGGTCGACCCGACCACCGGATTCAAGGCGACCGTCTACTGCCCGGTGACGATGGACGGCGTGTATCCGGCGGCGATGGCGCCGACGCAGGACTGCCCGTATCATACCAAGGCGAGCGCGTTGACGGTTTCCGATCACCATGTCCCTGAGTTACCGAATCCCGCGGAAGATCCGAACGACTAGCCTTCGCCGTACGATGAAATTTTCTGTTCCGCGATTTGCGTGGATTGCGCTAGCGATCTTCGCGACGGCGGCGCCCGCGATGGCGCGCGCGTCGGCGGCCGGCGGCGCGACGGTCCTGGCACTGCTGCGCGAGGAGTCGATTCCCGGCGCCGACCTTCCATCGCCTGGGGCGTCGCCTTCGCCCGCGGCGTCGCCCGCAGCGGAAGCGTCGCCGGCGCCTGACGCAAATTCCAATCCGGCCGCGTGGGTCAAGGTGCCCGCGTCTCCGCCTACTCCGGCCGCGCATACCGCGCCCGCGCCCGCATCGTCGAGTAATCCCGCCGCGATGTCTCCGGCCGCGGCTCCGACGTCCGATGAATCCGGCGGGGCAGCCAATCCCGCAGCTGCGGCGGCTGCGCCCACCGACGTCCCGCCCGCGTTCGATATCGGCGCGGTCCCATTGACGCAGCAGGTCAGCGACACCTCGCTCGATCCGCTGATCAAGACCGCACCGACGCCGGCGCGCGCCGCCTCTCTCAGGGTCACCGAGAGACAGCGCGTCGAGCTGGAGAAGGGACACACCAACGACGCGGTTCGCGAGCTGGCGCATGCGGTGTCGATCGATCCGAGCAACTCTTACGCTTACTTCTACCTGGGCCGCGCCTACGCGGTGCGCGGCGACTACGCGCAGGCAATCACGTTTTTCAAGCGCGCTGAAATCGGGCTCGCTTCAGATTCCGCTTGGCTCGGCGAGACTTACGCATACGAGGGCGTGAGCCTGGAACAGACCGGTAAATCAGCCGAGGCCGCAGCCGCTTATCAGAAGGCGCTCGCCGCGTCACCGGGAAATTTGACCGCTCGCGTGGGATACACGCGATTGGGCGCGTTCGCGCCGGTGTCGGCGACGTCGGTCGGTGGCCCGCCCGCACCCGACGCGGTGCAGCCGCCGCCGGCTGAGCCGGAAATTCCTGGGCCTCCGAACGAGCCGCCAGTGCCCGGCGCTCCGCACTCCTCGCCGGTCCCTGAAGCGCCGGACTCCGACTGATAATTTAGTATTGCGATGCGCATACTAGGAATCGAATCATCATGCGACGACGGCGCGGCTGCCGTAATCGAAACTGCGGAGGCCGGCGTCGTCGAGGTGCGCTCCAGCACCGTCGCCAACCAGGACGACATCCATCGCGCGTACGGAGGAATCGTTCCCGAGCTCGCCTCGCGCAATCACGTGGTGACGATCATCCCGGTGATCGAGCGCGCGCTGGCGAGCGCGGGGTGCGAAATGGCAGACGTCGACGCGATTGCCGTGACGCGCGGCCCCGGATTGGTCGGTTCGCTGCTGGTGGGGCTGATGTTTGCGAAGGGTCTCGCGCAGGCGCGCGGCGTGCCGATGGTCGGCGTCAATCATATCGAGGGTCATCTGCTCGCGCCGCTGCTCGAAAATCGGATCGCGATGCCGTATCTCGCGCTGGTCGTGTCTGGCGGCCACACGGCATTGTTTGCAGTCGAAGACTTCGGCCGCTACCGCCGGATCGGACGCACGCGCGACGACGCGGCCGGCGAGGCGTTCGACAAGGTCGCAAAGCTGATGGGACTCGGCTATCCCGGCGGCCGCGCGATCGACGAATTGTCGCGGCGGGGAAACCGCAAGCGCGTGCGCATTCCGCGCGCACACGTCAAAGGCGCGCCGATGGACTTCAGCTTCAGTGGCGTGAAGACCGCGGTCGCAACGATCCTGAAAGAGAGCGACGCGCCGCCGCCTGCGCCTGAAGACCTGGCAGCCAGCTTCCAGGAGGCGGTCGTGGAGATGCTGGTAAAGCCGACGATAGCGGCGGCGCGCGAACTCGGCGCCGACACGATCGCGCTTACCGGCGGGGTCGCGTCGAATTCCCGCTTGCGCGAGCGGCTCGCCGAGGCCGCGGCGGCGGAAGGACGGCGGCTGGTCGCGCCCGCGCCGAAATACTGCACCGACAATGCCGCGATGATCGCGCTGGCGGGCAGCTACCGGTTGCTGCGCGGCGAGCGCGACGCGTTGACTGTCGACGCCGAAGCGAATCTTGCGCTGTGACGATGAAGAAACCATTCCTCGCGCGAAGCTCGCGCAATACCGGTGCGTCTTCGCGGCCCGCACCGGCGCTAGCAATTGCAGGCGTCCGCCCTAGCAAATCGCGCGGGCAGAACTTTTTGACCAGCGGCGCAATCGCGGCGCGAATCGTCGCGGCCGCTGAAATCGGCGCCGGCGACGCGGTGCTCGAGATCGGCCCCGGCCTCGGCATCCTGACCGAAAAAATCGTCGCGCATCCGTTCCGGCGTTTGACCGTGGTGGAACTCGATTCGCGACTCGCAGCTGGTTTGCATGGACGCCTTGCGGCCGGCCGCGCGGATATCAGGATCGTCAACGCCGATTTTCTCTCGCTCGATTTCTCGGAGGTCGCAATCGAGCCGCCGCTCAAGGTGATCGGCAATCTGCCGTTCAATGTCGCCGCTGCGATCTTGCGCCGTCTATGCGACAACGCGAGCGCGATTTCGCAGATGGTGCTGATGTTTCAGCGCGAAGTCGCTCTCCGAATCCGCGCGCGCCCGGGCGACGACGCGTACGGCGCGCTCAGCGTGTTCACCGCGCTGTATTGGGACGTCGCCGCGCACTTCATCGTCGCCGCCGGCAGTTTCCATCCGCGGCCCAAGGTCGATGCGGAAGTGCTGACGTTCAAACCGCGAGCAACGCCAGCATTCGCGCCCCACGAGGAACGCGCTGTGCTCGAGGTTGTCCGCGCGTCATTCTCGGCGCCGCGCAAGACGATTCGAAATTCGCTCAGCCACGGGCTCGAAATCACTGCGAGCGAGGCCGTTGCCGCGCTGGAGCGCGCGGCGATCGATCCAGGCGCGCGCGCGGAGACGCTCGACGTCGCGGACTTCGTGCGGCTGGCCCGCACGCTCGGCGCGCGGCCTTCACCGGAGATCATCGAAAAGAATGCCTGAGCTGCCGGAAGTCGAGTCGCTGCGCCGGATCCTCGTTCG
>DASQHV010000099.1:0-3122 GCA_035631915.1 Candidatus Acidiferrales bacterium
GGTCCAGGAGCAGCGTAAGCGACTCGCCGACTACTTCGTCGAGTTCAACACGAATCCGCCGACAGTCGGCGCGTATCACGAGGCGGTCCAGTTGAAGGCGGGCCTCAACGCCGATATCGCGGTGCCGTCGAGCGGCGCGCCCTACCCGGTGGTCATCTATATACACGGCGGCGCGTGGACGCTCGGCAGTCCCGCCACGCATCGGAAGTTGGTTAAGCAGTTTGCGCAGGCAGGGTACCTGACGATCGCGCCCGACTACCGGCTGGCGCCGGAGAATCCGTTTCCAGCCGGCTTCGACGATTGCGTGTTCACCGCCGAGTGGGCGGTCGAGAACGTCAGGCGCTGGGGCGGCGATCCGACGCGGCTGGCTATGGGCGGCGATTCGGCGGGCGGCAACCTGACGGCGGCTGCGCTCTCGTCGATCGGAACGTCGGGGCGCGGGCCGAAGTTCAAAGCTGCGATATTGATTTACGGCGCGTTCGATTTCGCGGGCCTGGTCGCGATGGCGAAGGAAGCGGCGGAACCGCTGGCGAAAGCGTACCTCGGCGCGAATTACGCGGCAGCGCTGAACGATCCGCGCGTCAGTCCGATTCGAGCGATCAAGCCGGGGGCGATGCCGCCGAGTTTCATCATCGCGGGAACGGCCGACGGAATCGTAGGCGAGTCGCGCACGATTGCGGAGGCGATGAACCGCGCTGGAATCGAAAACGAACTGCACATCATGGAAGACATGCCCCACGCGTTCATGCAGATGACGGAACTCTCCGCGTGTCGCGAGGGACTGCGCCTGATGTTCGATTTCCTGCGGCGCCACGTCTAACGCCGAGAGACCTGGAGGCCGCGCGTGCCTGTCACCGAGCACACTGTCAAAACCAAGCGCCACACCACGTTCTATCTAGCCGCGGGACCGGAGAACGGCCCGGCGATCATTTTCATCCACGGATGGCCGGAGCTGTCGATCAGCTGGCGGCATCAACTGCCGGCGTTCGCGGCGTTGGGTTTCCGCGCGGTCGCGCCGGACATGCGCGGCTACGGCCGCTCCACCGTTTACAACCGGCACGAGGACTACGCGCAGGAAAATATCGTGCGCGACATGCTCGAGCTCGCCGATTCGCTCGGGCGCGAGAAGGCGGTGTGGGTCGGGCACGACTGGGGCAGCCCGGTGGTGTGGAACCTTGCGAGCCATCATCCGGAGCGATGCGCCGCGGTGGCGAATCTGTGCGTGCCGTACTACACGATCGAGCGCGGACTTGATCACGCGCTGACGCTGGTCGATCGCAAGCTCTATCCCGAAAAAGAATTCCCGGCTGGTCAGTGGGACTACATGCGCTACTACGAGGAGAGCTTTGCGGAGTCGATCGCGCCGATGGACGCGAACGTTTACAAGTTCCTGAAGCTCGCGTTCCGCAAGGGCAATCCCGACGGCGAGGGAAAGCCGGCGATCACGGCGCTCGCGCGGCGCAGCAAGGGGATGTTCGGCAGCGGCAGTTTTCCCGACCTGCCGCGCGACGGCGACGTTGTCAGCGAGGAAGACTTGAGCATCTACGCGGCGGCGCTGGAGCGCAACGGATTTTTCGGGCCGTCGTCGTGGTACATGAATCACGCGGCGAACGCGGCGTACGCGCTGCAGGCGCGCAACGACGGTTACCTCGACATGCCGGTGCTGTTTCTGAATGCCCGCTACGACTACGTCTGCGAGTGCACGCACTCGCGGCTGCCGGAGCCGATGCGCAAGTACTGTCGCGATCTCACTGAGGCGACGCTTCGCACCGGCCACTGGATGGCGCAGGAGAAGCCCGCCGAGGTGAACGCGGAGCTTGCGAAGTGGCTGGTGACGCGCGTTGCGTCGGTGTGGCCGCGCCCGAGCTGAGCCTTTCCCCGACCTCGGTCGAGCTTGAGCGGTCTGATCGAGCAGGCGAAGGATCGTGGAGAAATTGCAAGCGAGGTGGAGTCCGCGCTGCTCAGCCACAACCTGTTCGCCTTGTATTATGCGTTCATGGTGCTGTGGCTCGGCAGTGGAGTACCGTCGCCGGAGAATCAGCGGCCGACGCTGCGGCAGGCGCTCGAGCTCCAGCTCAAAGGATTGACGGACTCGTTGCCGCCGCGCCATCGTCGGAGAATGCGCAGATAGATCGAGCGGAAACCACCGAGGGAGAGCAGGATCATGGCGGACACCAAAGTTGCGGGCGTGAAGGTCTCGACCGCGCACTTTATCGACGGCAAGCGCGTCGAATCGAAACGGACTTTCCCGAACTGCTCGCCGATCGACGGCAAGCATCTGGCGGACGTGTCGGCGGGCGGCGCCGATGAAGTTGACGCGGCGGTCGCTGCCGCACGGCGCGCGTTTCCGAAGTGGGCAGCGCTCGGCCCCGAGGGGCGGCATCCCATTCTGAAGCGCTTCGCGCAGGCGATTCTCGACCACGGCAAGGAGATCGCCGCCGTCGAAACCGAGGACAACGGTTCGCTGTTGATCGGCAACGCGATGCGGGTGGTGCCGCGCGCCGCGCTCAACATCCAGTTCTTCGCCGACCGCGCGCTGCGCCTCAACGACGAGACGATCGACTCGCCCGAAGTAGTCAATCACGTGCGCTACGATCCCGCCGGCGTCGCCGCGCTGATCACTCCGTGGAACGGGCCGTTCATGCTGACGACCTGGAAAGTGGGTCCGTGCCTGGCCGCGGGCGACACCGCGGTGGTCAAACCGCCGGAGTGGGCGCCGCTGACGTGCTCGATGATGTGCGATCTCGCGGCGGAAGCCGGCTTGCCGCCGGGAGTGTTGAACGTCGTGCAGGGAATCGGCGAGGAGGCGGGCGCGGCGCTGGCGGCGCATCCGGACATCGATCGGCTGAGCTTCACCGGTTCGACCGACACGGCGAAGCTGATCGGCGCGTCGACGGCGCGATCGATAACGGCGACCTCGATGGAGTTGGGCGGAAAATCGCCGTTCATCGTATGCGCCGACGCCGACTTGAACGCGGCGGCGCAAACCGCCGCCGGTCAATACATGAACGCGGGCCAGGTGTGTCTTGCGGGCACGCGAATCCTGGTGGATGCGAAGGTCGCCGACGAGTTGCAAGCGAAGTTTCGCGCCGCCGTTTCGCAGGTGACGGTGGGACCCGCGC
>DASQHV010000100.1:0-2003 GCA_035631915.1 Candidatus Acidiferrales bacterium
GCGCCGGAAGAGATCATCGCGGACGTTGAGCGCGGCTACTACGTCTGCGGGCATCAGACGCCGTCGATCGCCGAGTCGCGCGAGAACTTCCGCATCTCGGCGCGCCGTGTTTACGAAATCGAGCACGGCCGGGTGGGGCGCCTGTTCCGATCGGGCAGCGTGATGGCGGACTCGAAGAGTTTCTTCACCAGCGTCGATGCGGTCGGCAACGATCTGCGGCTGATCGCCATTCCCAACTGCGGCAAAGGACAGCCGATGCAAGTGAAGCGGATGTCCAACGGCGGACCGACGCTGCGCTCGCGCGCGCGGCTGGCCGGCGCGTGACGCGCGCGATGCGTCGATGCTGAAGACCGCCGAGCTGCGAGCCTTCGTGCGCGAGGCTGCGCGAATTGTCGCACGCGAGCGCGACGTCGCGAGCTTCGAGGTGTACGCCGCCAGCGCGGAGCATCGCATCGCGCGCCTCAACTACACGTCAGACATTCCGAGCCGCGGCGTCGAGGAGTTCAAGTCGATTCACGCCGACGGCTTTCAGCTGCGAATCGCGATGCGCCGCGACTCGCATGAAGTCGGCACGGCGTTCGAGGCCGGCGAGCTGGACGCGGCGTCGGTGCGCGAGGCGATCGGCCGCGCGCGCAGCGCCGCCGTCGTCGATCCGCACTTTTCCGGCTTCCCTGCGGAGCCGCGCAAGTTCGCGGCTGCCGGGGCTAACCCCAGCGATCTGGCGCGGCTCGCCGACGGCGCAATCGCGTCGGCGGCATGGTCTGTAATTAAAGGAACACTTGAAGTATTCGCCAGACATGCGTCCAGAGCCGGAGCGGCGCGCGCCGAGCATCCCGGCTTGATCGTCGGCGGCGACGTGTCGGTGGTGCGCGATCGAATCGCGGTCTTCAACTCGAACTTCGCCGACATCCGCGTCGACGAAAGCGCGCACTTCAACGCGTCGGCCACTGCGATTATCGAGTCGATCGACGCGAAGGGCACGGCGGCGGCGCTCGGCGGCAGCGGCGCTGCGATGCGCCGCGCGACGGCCATGCTCGGCGCCGACGCGGTGCGTCGCGCGCTCGCGCTCGGTCACGGCGTGCGACCCGCGTCGGGGACTTTTCGCGTCGTGCTGGGACCGCAGCCGATCGCCGAGATTCTCAACTACATGGTGATGGGCTCGCTCACGACCGGCGCGTTTTACGCGGCCAGCTCCGCGTACCAGGCGCGCTTCGGCGAGCGCGTGATGGATCCGCGGCTCTGCCTGGCCGACGATCCGATTGCGCGCGCAGGTGCGGTGCACCGCGCGATCACTTGCGAAGGGATTCCGGCGCGGCGCGTCGAGCTGGTGCGCGACGGTATGCTGGTCGGTCTGCTGTCGAACTTTTACGACACGAATCGGCTGCTCAGCGACGACAAGCGCGCGGAGAAGCTTGGCGCGCGTTACGCCGATGAGAACTTTCCGCCGCTCAGCGGTTACCGACTGGGCGAGGGCGGAGGCCGGCGCTTCGACGCGGGCCCCGGCTCCGCCGGCACCAACGTGATGATGCGCGCGCGCGACGGCCTCGGCGACCGCGAACTGATCCGCAAAGTGCGCGACGGCATCTACGTCGGGCGCATCTGGTACACCTATCCGATCAACGGCCAGCGCGCGGGCGACTTCACCTGCACCATCACTGGGGATTCGTACCTGATTCGCGACGGCGAACTGGCGACGCCGCTCGCGCCGAACTGCCTGCGCATCAACGCCAACATCGCGCAGGTGTTCGAACGTCCTCTCGCCGTGGGCGCGCGCGCGAAGCCGGCCACAGTGTGGGGCTCGCCGGAGGCCTACTACGTGCCGTCGATCGCCGTCGATTCAGTCGCGCTCTCGGAAGTCGCCGCGACTGCCTGAGAGGGGGCGATCGCTTCGCTTCACAGCTTCTTCTGCCAGAACTCCAGCGCCACGCCTGCCGCGCCGACGACGGAACGATCGAAGCCGACTTTGCGGTAGAGTCCGCGCGCGACCTCGTTGTCTTGGCGCA
>DASQHV010000101.1:0-1648 GCA_035631915.1 Candidatus Acidiferrales bacterium
GTCGGGACTGAGGCTGCTGGTCGAATGGCTGGAGAGCACGTTCGAAGAAGTGAGGCTGAAGCATCCGCCGCTGCTGCGATGCCGATTCCTGGGGCATCTGGGGCCCGACGGCGCGCTGCGAATCCTGCAAGAGGAACGCGATGCATGGGCGCGCCATCTCGCGGTGTACCGCAATATCGAGAAGAACCATTTCGGCGGCGGGACGGCCTATCGCGACGTGGCGACGATGTTCTCGATGTTCACGTTGCGGCGCGGGATCGATTGGATGGAGGAAAATATCGCGTGGTGCGACTGGGCGATGGCGGAGGTCGAGCGCAATCGCGCGCTGTTTCCGGCGATCAGCACCAAGGACGCGCTGCCGCCGCTGGTGCCGATCGAACCGATCGCGCACGCCCGCGCGTAGCGGAAAGCGCGACGACGAAATCGTATGCGGGGCTCGCGCCCCACGCCCCCGGCAGGGCCCAGCCCTGCACCCGGTGGAGGAAAGGACGAGGGCAGATAAGATGCGGCCGCAGCGGCCTGCTAGAACTTTGGGCGCGAAGACGCGCACAAGAGCATCAGCGCCTCGGCGGAGTACCGCACATTCGTGTCATTCTAGAGCGGAGTCCGCGAAGCGAAGAATCTCGGCGCGCGATCTTGCGCGCTGTCTGGGAGGCGCGACAAGCAAGACAGGGAGGGAATTCGAGACGCGCGGAAGGCCGCGCGTCGGGAGGATCAACAACGTGCGTAGGGCCGCGCGTCGAGATCCTTCGACTACGGCAGCCTTCGCTCAGGATGACACAAAAAGTCAGCAGCCGGAGCGAGAAATGACAGGAGGGGGATGACGGAAGAGGCTAGGACGCGGTCGGTGAGCAGTTGAGGCGCGAACCTGCGCAGCCGACGGAAGCCAAATTATTGCGGGGGGCGCAGGAATGCCCAGCAACGGCATCCGCTGGCCGGCTCGACCTCCTCGGCCATGATGCGGAATCCGTGGCGTTGATAGAGCGGCACGTTGCGCGGCTGAAAAGTCTCCAGGTACGACGGCAGCTTAGCGGCGTCAGCGTGACGCAGCCCGGGCGCCATCACGGCGCTGCCGAGTCCGCGACCCTGGAGTTCGGGCTCGACGCCGAGCCACTGCAGATAGGCATGCTTGGCCGGCGCGAATTTTTCGTGGAGGCGGCCGACGAACTTGATGATGTTCAGCATCCGCGCCCAAGCGTCGGCGCCGATGATCGAAGGTATGCGATCGATGCCGGCGCGATGCTCGCCGTCGGTGTCGTCGATTTTGGGGTCGTCGATATCCAGCCAGATCGCGACCGCATTCGAAGTGCCGGCGGTGGTGAAGGCCGCGCCCGATTGGATCGCGTAGGTGACGAACGTGGCAAAAAACTGCGGCATCACGCGGGCGCGATGATCGGCGTCGGGCAGCACCCATACCAGCGGCGGATCGTTGTGAAACGCGCGCGCGAGGACGGCGGCGGCGGAGGCGATCTGGTCGTCGCGGAGCTTGAGGATTTCGGGCGGCGGCGTCGACGATGTGGGCATCGAGGGGGATTGTACACATGAGGACGGAGGAAGGGGAACGATTTGTGTGCGGGGCTCGCGCCCCGCGCCCCCGGCAGGGCCCAGCCCTGCACCCGGGGGGAAAGGGAAAAAATTAAAAGATAGG
>DASQHV010000102.1:0-2350 GCA_035631915.1 Candidatus Acidiferrales bacterium
CCGAGCACAAAATTTTCCGCGGACGTGCTCCTGAGTCCGAGTTTGTAAATCTGCGAGCTCGGATAAATCGTGCTCAGCGCCGGAACGACGACCGCCAGCATCGCCACGTACACCGGCCACAGGGTCGTCGCGCCATCCGGCCATCGAAATGAAACCGCGGCCAATGCAGCGAACAGCATCGCCCACGCCGCGGAAATTCGATTGGCTACTCGCACGAAGCCGCCACCGCGCTGCAACCACGCCGGATACGCCTGCCGCACCCAGTACTCGGTGAACGGCTCGGCGCCGAACAGTTGCGGAATCGCCGCCACCGCCGCACATGCCGCGTACAGTGAGGCGGCTGCGTAATTGCTGAAGAGGTCAATCGATCCGGCCAGCGCAGCGACCTGCCCCGCGAAGAAAAATACCACCATCGCGACGTCGAAAGTCTTGGTCTCTTCGGCGGCGCTCGCGCCGAGCAAGTAGATGACCTCGACGGCCTGGCCGATGAGCAGTGACAAGACCGCGCTGAGCCCGAAAACTTCGCGGCTGAGCGCGAACGCCAGCACCGATGCGACGCTGCCCAGGTACCAGAAGAATCCGCGCCAGACGAATCCGCGCCGCGCTCTGACAGCGTCGGTGCGTCCGGTGAGCGCGAGCGAAACTTCGGCGACGGTGCCGCCGCCGGAACCGCTGTGCAGACTAAACGCCGCGTTCTCTCCGTAAAACGCGCGCAGCCGCTCCCGCAGGTTGGACAGCCCGACACCCTCGCCGGCCTTGCGCGGAGCGCGCGCGGATTGAAAGCCGACGCCGTCGTCCTCGACCCGGATAGACAGCGAATCGTCGTTGCGCCACGCCGAGATCGAAATCGTGCCGGCGCAGGTGCCGTTCAGCAGCCCGTGGCCGACGGCGTTCTCGACCAGAGGCTGAATCAGGAGCGGTGGGACGCGAATCTCGCCGACGTCTGGCGCGATGTCGTTGTTCACGATGATTCGATTGCCCGACCGCGCGCGTTCCAGTTCGAGATACGATGCGACCGCGGCAAGCTCCTCGCTGAGCGGCGCCATCCGCGCCCGGCTTGCGCCGAGCGAGTACCGCAGCACGCCCGCGAGTTGAAGAATCAATTTCTCCGCGCGTTCCGGCTGCACCGCCGCCGCCTCGGCGATGACGTTGAGCGAATTGAAGAGAAAGTGATGGTTGAGCTGGCTGCGCAACGCCTCTAGCTGTGCGGTGAGAGCGAGCTCCCGCAGCCGCGACTGTTCCTGGCTCGCGCTGTCGAGCGAGAGTCCGCCCAGGATCATGTAGAGCGTCGCGCCCAGGATGACGATCAGGCTCGAAATCGCGGGCGCGTGCGCGAACGGCGCCGCTTCGCCGGGCGATATGTTCGCGACGTGCAGGAAGATTTGAAACGCGACGAACAAGCCGTAGCCGAACATCATGATGCCCAGCATCACCTGCACTAGCAGCCGCAGAACCAGCACGCCGCGCAGCCGAGGTACGATCCAGCGCCACGCGCAGAACGTGATCGACGCGAACACCACCGCGCTGACGAGATGAAATTCCGTGTAGGGGATCGTCGCGGGGTTGGCCTTGCCGACCAGCCACTGACCCACCAGGTCGAGCGGCACGTTCAGCATCCCCGCGACCAGCGCGAACACCAGCTGCAGATACAGCAGGCTGTGGTTCGAGGCCGGCTCGCGTTCGGTTTCTTTCATGGTCGCTCGGCCGCGGCGATGGTTGGTGGAAGTCCTCACGCGGGCGGCTAGTTCAGCATCTCGCCCAGGAGTTTGGCCTGGCGGCGGCTGACCTCGATCTGCTCGCTCGGTTCAAGCTGGCTGAAGCGGACCACGTAGCGCCCGCCGAACCACGGATGGATCTCGCGCACGAGGTCGAGGTTGATGAGGGTCGAGCGATTGGCGCGGAAAAATCGCCGCGGTTCGAGCATCTGCTCCAGCTCGCGCAGCGACCGCCGCACCGAGAGACGCCGCGCGCGCAGCCGCGCATAGACGTCGTCGTCTTCCGCGACGAAGTAGAAAATCTCACCCGAGGTTGCGAGCACGATATGCTCGCGGTCGTGCAGCGCGATGCGCTGGCCGCCGGTACCGCTGTTGCCGCCGATCTTGCGGATCAGTTCCTCGATTTGGAGCGGCGGCTGGGCGCTCTGGATGCGGGCGCGGACCCGCTCGAGCGCAGTATCGACTCGCCGCTGCTCGTACGGCTTGAGCAGAAAATCCACCGCTTCGACCTCAAACGCTTCGATCGCATAGGAGTCGTACGCCGTCGAGAAAATCACCTGCGGCCGATCGCTCAGGCTCTTCAGCACCTGCAGGCCGCTGATGTCGGGCAGCTTGATGTCGAGCACGAGCAGATC
>DASQHV010000103.1:0-3766 GCA_035631915.1 Candidatus Acidiferrales bacterium
CTGCTCGCGAGTGAGCCCCTCTTCGACGAAGACATCGACCAGCGTCGCCAGGCCGACCTGCCCGCCACTGCGGTCCACGATCGCAACGACCTTCGCGCACGGGCCGCAAACCTTGCGGAAGAATCCCGCCGGCGTTTTGCAGTAGACGCAGCGCATCAGGCTCGCTTCCGACTCAAAGCGACTTCGCGAGCCGCAGACTGCTCGATTCGCGCGGATTCGCCCATCAAAGCCAACCTCAGCCCCATAAAACACTTGAAGCGGCCGTGCGCACGATAAAATCGGCGGGCCCGCTTCGATTCTGACGTTACTACCGGGGATAGGCGGTCGCAAGTATTGCCGACGCTCCGTTGGCGGAAGCGGCGCCGTTGACTTCGCGTGAGGGTCTGACTAGCATCGGAATTGAGAATCATTCTCATAATGCGTCAACCCGCACCTGCTGCCCACTGATGACTGAAACCGCCCTCGCCTACTTCTTCTACTCGCTCGGCCTGCTCTTTCGCGAAGGGATGGAGGCGATGCTGGTGATTGTCGCGCTGGCGGCGGGCACGCGCGGCGCGGGACGCATCGGGCGCTCGCGCGACATCTACGCCGGCGCGGTCGCCGCGATCGTCGCGAGCATCGTGCTCGCGTGGGCGGTCAATCATCTCATCAGCGACGACGCCAGCGACACGCTCGAAGGCATCTTCCAAATCCTCGCGGCCGCCACGCTCTTCTACGTCAGCTCGTGGCTGACCTCGAAAGGCCAGGCCGATCGATGGCAGAAGTTTATCAGCAACAAGCTCGCGATCGCCGAGCGCAGCACGATTCCCGCACTCGCACTCGGGTTGACCGCGTTTCTCGCCGTGATGCGCGAGGGCGCCGAGACCATCGTCTTCTTCCAGGCGCTGACCAGCGGCGCGACCGAAGCGGCTGAGCGTCATGCGGTCGTGGCCGGCGTCGTAGCCGCAGCGATCGCGCTGACGGTCGCATTCGTGTTGATTCAGCGCGCCGCGCATCTGATTCCGGTCGGGATTTTCTTCCGCGCGACCTCGGTGCTCCTCTACGCACTCGCGATCATCTTCATCGGCCAGGGCGTCGCGAGCCTGCAGGAGGCTTCGGTTGTTCCGGCAACCTTCGTCGACTACGCGCCGACGATTCCCACGCTGGGCGTCTATCCTACGCTGCAATCGTTGGGCGCGCAGGCGATTCTGCTGATTCTCGCCGCGGCGTCGGTGTTCGTCCCGCGCCGCTCGAGGCCGCAGGTCACCGCTCCGGAATCGGCGCAGGCGATGCGGGCTTCGGTGCAATCCCGCCAGGGATAAGATCGTTGGCTGGTCCGGCCTCGGCCGCCGTCGACGATTCGCGCGCGAACAGCACCGTTTCAACGTCAGAGCTGAGTTTCTCGGCGGTGGCCAGCGCGCGGAATCCGGTCTTGATGCACTGCTCGGCCATCGGATCGCGTGCCGACCGGCTGACGCGCGCGCGCCGCAGCGTCATGCGCAAATCCTGCGAACGCTCGAGCAACTTCGACAACCGCGCTTCGACCATCGGCATCGAACCGCTCCCGCCGCCTTCCGACGCCAGATCGAGCGCAAAGGCCTCGTCGTGCTCGGCCTCGCCCAGCGCGCGCAGCGCGGCCTTGATATCGCTGCACGCCATGGCCGCGTTGTAGTCGGATTCGGGCTCGACCGTTGCGTTGTCGTTGGATTGCGCCGCGCTCGTCAGTTGCGGCATCGCAATGATGGCGATCGCGAGCATCGTCGCCCGCGCCGCATCGCCGAGTCGCGCAGCGCTCAGGCCGCTTGATCGTCGGCGCTGGAGTAGCCGAGCGAATTCAGGAACGGCTCCTTTTCTCCGGACGGCATGATGTAGATTCCGTCCCATCCACAGACCTCTTCGCAGAGCAGGCAGCCGACGCAGGTCTTCTCGTTGACCTGCACCTTGCCGAGATAGACCGCCGTATTCTCGGGCGACGGCGAGATGCAATCGAACGGGCATACGTCGACGCAGACGCCGCAGCCGTTGCAATTGTCGGGATGAACGATCGCGACCGGCCGCTCGGCGCGCTTGAGCACGTGCGTCATCTCGCCGTGATTGTTCATGATCGCGTCGTCCGGGCAGATCACGCCGCACGCGCCGCAATCGATGCACATCGCGGCTTCGATGTAATAGACCTTTTTTGAAATGCCGGAGATGGCTGCGGTGGGGCAGCGCTTTTCGCACGCGCTGCAGCCGGTGCAGTTCTCCGCGATAATCGTGAATGGCATCCTGAATCCTTCCGCGGACGGAGCGGCGCTACTTGCGCATCTCGTCGATAATCCGCTCGCGATGGCCGTGCTCGATCAGCTGATCGTTGCGCCGCGCCTGTTTGAGCGAAATGTAGGTGAAGAACATGACCAGCAACATCATCCCGATGATCGGGATGTTGTCGGGGACGGTCAGAATTTCGAGAAATTGCTGTAAACCGGTGATGTGTTCCATTAAACCGCCTGCGCCGCGTCTCTACCTAGATTCGTACCAACGCCATTAGAGAGTGTCAACTTTGCCCGGTCGCATAGTTGCACAAATCTAATCCTGGATGAATCCGGACGCTTGCAGCGGACCGACTGATTCGCGCAAACTTAGGCAACCGATGCCCAATCACGCCGAAGCTTCACCGCTCGCCGCCGCGACCCCGCGCGGCATCGTCAATCTGGCCTGGGGCTGCGTCGCAACGCTGATCTCCGTCCTGTGGACCGCGGTCTGCGCGACGGCCGCTGCGCTATCCGGCGTGGCGGGGCGCAGTCATGCGGTGACGATGGTAACGCGGGCGTGGGGCCGCGGAATCATCGCGGTCTGCGGCATCAAGGTGAAAATCGAGGGGCTCGAGAACCTGGCCGGACTCAAGTCGTTCGTGCTGGTCGCCAACCACCAGAGCTTTTTCGACATCTTCGCCGTCTCCGCGTTCATCCCGGGCGAGCCGCGCTTTGTCGCGAAGAAGGAGCTGCTCAAGATTCCAGTCGTCGGTTTCGCGATGGAGCGCGGCGGCCACTTCAGCATCGATCGCGACGCCGGCGGCGCGGCCATCCGCAAGGCGATCGGGATCATCAAGCGTGGCTTCGACATGTGCGTCTTCGCCGAGGGTCATCGATTCAGCGACAACCGCGTGCACGAGTTCAACGACGGCGCCGCGTGGCTCGCGATCATGACCAAGCTGCCGGCAGTGCCGATGTCGATCAGCGGGTCGGGAAAATTTTTTCCGCGCGGCGCAGAAATCGTCACGCCAGGCGGCGCGATGCGCATGACGATCGGCAAGCCGATCCCGACCGACGGGATGCACAGTCCCGATCGCGCGGCGCTCACGCAAAAGCTCGAGCAGGCCGTGCGCGCGACCTTCACCACCGAAGTCTAGTTCATTCCGCTGGAGTCACTCGCGCGAGTCTTCGGCTATGAAAACAAGTCGCCGACTACGTGGAACGGATACATAATCACCGAGTCGACGCCGTCCAGCACCGAACCGACCGTATTCGAGGTGGAATTTGTTACCTGGTTCGTAGTGTGTTCGGCCTGCTCCGACGCGCAGCCAGTGGTAATGAAGACCGCTCCGGCGAACAGCAAAACAGGAAGAATTCGTCTCATTTTCAGCATAAAGACCTCTCCCTGCTGAAGTAATCAGCAAGACCCATGCCGCACCGCGGCCGGCTAGACTTTACGATCGAAAATGAAGAGCGGGACGTGGTTGGCGAGTTTCGGATCGATCGCCAGGACGCGGCGCCCGTGCTCGAGCCTGATTGGGCCGGCGTTCAGT
>DASQHV010000104.1:0-4171 GCA_035631915.1 Candidatus Acidiferrales bacterium
ATCTACCGGATGCTGAAGAAGAATCAGCTGCCCGCGTTCAGAGTCGGTAGCGACTGGCGCTTTACGGTCGAAGCAATCGACCGATGGCGCGCCGCTGTCGAGTCCGGCGCGCTGCAATCTTCTGTTCAGTCGAGCGTCAGGGCTGCGTAGATCACCCCACCCGCCGGGGTTCGGCGCCCGGCGCGCAATCGACGCGCCAGGCCCTGGCCGAATCGCCTAGTTCTGGAAATAGCGGCGCGGGTTCTCCACCAGCATCGCCCGAATCTTCGCCTCGCCGACACCAGCCCGTTTCAGTGCGGGCACGATGTTCTTGAGCACGTGCGTCGGCGTCCAGTTGGCGACCAGCTTGGCGGTCTCGGGCGTGAGATCCAGTCCGCGCCCGAGCCAGCATGCGACGGTGTCATGCGAGAGCACCAGTTGATTCTCGTAGCCGACGCCGAGCAGACCGATCAGCGCCGCGAGCCGCAGCTTGTCGGGATGGATGAAATCCAAGCCGAAGCGATCGAACCCGAGCACGCATCCGCGATCGAGCATGTCGACGTGATAGCGCAGGTCCGACGCGCCGCAGCTATGCCCGATGATCACGTGCGAGAGGTCGACCCCCTCCGACGCGAAGATGTCCAGCTGCTCGCGTCCCATCGTGCCCTCTTCAGTATGCGTCGTGATCGGCACGCCTGTGATCTTCTGCGCGCGCGCCGCGGCCCGCAGGCACATCTCCTCGTACTTGGTCACCATCCCCTTGCCGGTCGCGCACTTGATGATGCCCGCCTTGATTCCGGTGTCGCCGATTCCCTTGTTGATCTCGCTGACGTAAACGTCGGCAATGTCGTCGACCGTGCGCTGCTTGAAGTACGCGGTGTTGCCCAGGTCTTCCTTGTAAAGGCCGGTCGCGCAGATGATTCGCACGCCGCTCGCCGACGCCACCTCGGCCATGAAAGTCACGTCGCGTCCGATGTCCATCGGGCAAGGATCGACGAACGTCTCGAGGCCCAGGTCGCGCACTTCCTTCAGGCGCTCGATGCAAGTCTTGAGCGCAGTCTTGCGTTCGAACTTCGGCGCCGCGCAGTCCAATTCCCATCCGGCCCATCCGATCAGCAGATGCTCGTGCATCAGCGTGGTGCCGAGTTGCTCCGGACTCGCAGTTCCCGTGACCGTGTTGATTGCTTTCATGTGACGCGCTCCTTGCGGGGTGTGCGGCAGTGGACTTCGCGCTGCGCCAATCCGCCGTGATCGCGAAATTAGACCCGCGAGCGCCGCGTCGTCAAATGCGCCCCGCGGCCCGCCCTTTATGGACTAGTCAGTCGGAGGTGCGCGCGGAATCTTCGCTGCCGAACAGCGAGAGCAGGATGATCAACGACACGCCGATTGTGATCGCGCTGTCGGCGACGTTGAACACCGGGAAGTTCCAGTCGTAGTAGTGCGCGCGGATGAAGTCGATTACGCGGCCGTTGATCGCGCGGTCGATCAGGTTCCCGGTCGCGCCGCCGCAGATCAACGCGAACGCCGCCGAGGTGAGAGACACCCGGCCCGAGCGCGCAATCAGCACACCCAGCACAACGATCGCGACGACGCTCAGCGAGAGCAGGAACGCCTCGCGCGCCCAGGGCGGCGCGTTGGCCAGCATGCTGAACGCCGCGCCCGGATTCTGCGTGTAAGTCAGGTCGAGGAAATGATTCACCAGCGGGATGCTCTGGTAGAGCTCCATGTGCGAGCGCACGACCTGCTTGGTCAGTTGGTCCAGCACGACTACCGGAATCGTGACGAGGCCGAACAACGACCACGGCGGCAGGCGTCGCGCCAGTCGTTCAGGAACCGGGGCGCCGGCCACTGATCCGAGCTGGTTAGCAAGCAGCGTCGCGTTTGAAGGCGCGTCCAATCGTGACTGCTCCACCGGGTCAGTCACTCAGCGGGCCAGCTCGGCGACCACGGCGCGGCATCGCGGATCCAGCTCCGGATGGCCGCCGTCGTCGAAGTACGCCCAACATCGCGCGCACTTCTTACCCTTGGCGCGACGCCCGAGAATCGTAATCGCGGGATTCGTAGCGGCGCGCGCAAAATTGCCGTTGACCGCATAGTCTTCGCGCCCGGCGGCGTGGCTGCGCAATTCGGCCGCTTCCGCTTCGCTAAGAATAGAGACCTCCGACACGATGAACAGTTCCTTCAGCTGGTCGCGATATCTTTTGATCGTTTCGGCGAGTCCGCTCCCGGAGCCACCGTCAGCGCCAAGCGCGATTGCCGCTTCGAGCGGCGCGCCGATTGTCCCCGCCTGGCGCATCGCCTCGAGCAGCTTGAGCGCCTCGTCGCGCAGCTTGAGCAGTTGGTCCCAGCGCGCCTCCAACTCGGCGTCGCGCCACTCGGGCTCAGCCGGATGCATCGTCTCCAGGTGCACGCTCTCGCGCGATTTGCCCGGGATGTAGCCGTAGATCTCGTCGGCGGTGAACGGCATCAGCGGCGCGAGCAACCTGACCAGCGTGTCAAGGATCCTGAACAGCGCGGTCTGCGCCGAGCGGCGTTCGCGCGAATTCGCGGCCGAGCAATACAGCCGGTCGCGCGCGACGTCGATATAGAGCGAGCTCAGATCGACCACCACGAAATTCAGCATCGCATGGTACGCGGTCTGAAATTCGAACTTCTCGTACGCCTTGCGAACGTCGTCTTTGAGTTTTTCGGTGCGCGCCAGGATGTAGCGGTCGAACTCGAGCATCGCGTCGCGCGCGAGGCTGTCCGCGGCAGGATTGAAGTCGGCCAGGTTGCCGAGCACGAAGCGGCAGGTGTTGCGAATCTTGCGATACGACTCCGAGACCGCCGCGTAGATCTTGTCGCCCAGCGCGATGTCGGCGGTGTAGTCGAGCGACGCGTACACCAGCCGCAGCACGTCGGCGCCCATCCGCGCGACCGCGTCGGCCGCGTCGGGCGAGTTGCCGAGCGACTTCGACATCTTGCGGCCCTGCGCGTCGACCGTCATGCCGTGGCTGATCACGTTGCGGAACGGGCCGACTCCGCGCTCAGCGACGGCGCAAGTCAGCGAGGAGCTGAACCATCCGCGCGCCTGCTCGACGGCTTCCAGGTACGCGTCGGCGGGCCAGGTCAGTTCTGGTCGCGCGCCCAGCACCGCCGCTTGTGACGAGCCCGAGTCAAACCACACGTCGAGCACGTCGTCTTCCTTGATGAACGTCGAGCCGCCGCATTTCGCGCACTTGAATCCCGGCCCCGCGAAGTCGGATGCGGGCCGCACGTACCACGCGTCCGAGCCCTCGCGCGCGAAAATCTCCTGCGTACGGTTCATCGTCGCGATATCCAGCGCCACTTCGTCGCACTCCGCGCATCGCATCGCCGGTATCGGCACGCCCCACGCGCGCTGGCGCGAGATGCACCAGTCGGAGCGGGTCTCGGTCATATTGCGGATGCGGTCGCGGGACCATCCGGGAAACCACGTCGCTTCGTCGATCGCCGCGATCACTTTCGCGCGCAGCGAGTTGTGATCGATGCTGACGAACCATTGCTCGGTGGCGCGGAAGATCAGCGGATTTTTGCATCGCCAGCAATGCGGATAGCTGTGCGGGAACTTTTTCGAATGCAGCAGCGCGCCCGACGCCCGGAGTCGCGCCACGATCGAATCGTTGGCCTTGAAGACGTTCAGCCCGGCCCACTCGCCGCCGTCGGCGGTGAAAATTCCCGCGTTGTCCACCGGCGTGAACGGCGCCACCCCGTACTTTCCGCCGACCACGAAATCTTCGTAGCCGTGGCCCGGCGCCGTATGCACCAGCCCGGTGCCGGTTTCTGCGGTCACGTGATCGCCGTACATCAGCTTGACGTCGCGCGGCAGAAACGGATGGCGGAAGATGTCCTGGCCGTCGAGCGCCTTAAGCGCCGCGCGGCTGAGTGCGACGCGACGCTCGACCGCGAGCCCGCACTCCTGCTCGACTGCGTCGGCGAGCCGCGAGGCGACGACGTACCAGTTATCGCCGGCCTGCAGCGCGACGTAGTCGAACGTCTCGTTCAGCGAGATTCCCAAATTCGCTGGCAGCGTCCACGGTGTGGTGGTCCAGATGACGGCGAACAGTTTGCCGGCGCGATGCGCCGCCGCGAGCGCGGCACCGTCTTTTGGGTCCGCGGCGAGTGACGCGGCGTCTTTCAAGTTCGAATTGAACACGAACGCCACGTAAATCGA
>DASQHV010000105.1:0-13196 GCA_035631915.1 Candidatus Acidiferrales bacterium
GGTCGCCGAATAAATCTAAAATAAGTTAATTAATGTTTAATGATGCCATATCCTCATTCGACCGCAGGCCTCGACGCGCGCTTGTTGCGCCTCGGCAACGACAAGTTGCAACAGAGCATGCCGTAGCTTGTAGGGGAACAGAAAAGTACACGTTTTTGTTCGATTGACCAAATTGGCACGGCACATGCTCTACCTGCCCTTGCTTGGGACAAGCGGTGGCCCCGCCAGCAATATGCTCCGCATAGCATCGGAGCGGATTTTTGGCAGGTGTTACGAGACTACGGGCTTCCAGGCGGGGACGTTGGGCTGGCGGTTGGTGCGGTGATTCGGTTTTGCGTTTTTGCGCGCGGGCAATCGAAATAGCGCCTCGCGACGCGATCGAACGCGGCCCTTGGTCCGGAATTAGTTCAAATCACACCTGGGAGACGCTTCGCGGCGTTGAGGCCGCAGTTGCGCAGGACTGAACTTTGAGCACGGGGACAACGGCCAATGGTGGCCGAAAAAAACAACGGATCGCAAGGAGGACACGGGAAATGGACAAACTGACGAGGCTTTTCGTGAAGGTGCGCGAGTATCAGCGCGGTCAGACGATGACCGAATACGCGCTGATCCTGTCGGCTGTCGCAGTGGTCGTGTTCGTGGGCTACCAGGCAATGGGAACCACGATCGACACGCTGCTGACCAGCGTCGACGGCAAGCTCTAAGCAAAAAAAGAGCGAAACCAGGGGTGGCGGAACTAACCCAGCCGCCACCCCACAAAAGAGATCCTAAACGGATAGGAGGAGACTGAAAATGGATACGATTCGGGGACTTTGCGTCAAGATTCGGGAGTATCAGCGCGGTCAGACCATGACCGAATACGCGCTGATCCTGGCGGCAGTGGCGGTCGTAGTGTTCGTCGGCTACCAAGCGATGGGAACCACGATCGACACGCTGCTGACCAGCGTAGACGGTCAGCTCTAGGACGACGGCTTGACGGCCGTCTCGAGCCAAATTCTCATAGCGGGGGTCGAGTCTTCGGCCCCCGCTACGAGGCTCCAAAATAGACGGCGACCCTGGGAGGGGCAGTCATGAGCCTGTTGAAGAGAGCCTACCGGAACACCCCGTTCTCACGCGGTCAAACGATGACCGAGTATTCGTTAATTCTAGCCGCTATTGCCGTAGTGCTGATCTCCCTATATAGCAGTGCTGGCACTATAGTAGCTGAATTAGTCACCCGCGTCGGTCCTCTGCTATAGATAGAGGCCCACTGTGGGGCGTTCGGGGGTACCCAAAACATGACGGTAGAGTCGATTCTCCGCCGTGTGAATGATTTCCCGCCTGGCGGTATTAGACCGTTTAGGCCATTCATACGCGCGTTCCGCAACGGTCAGGCGATGGTTGAGTTCGCACTTATCGCCACGCTTGCTTTGGTGGTGCTGCTGGTCGGCATTCAATTCGCATTGATTGGCCAAGCTGCGCTGGCTGTCAGTCAAGCTTCCTACCTCGGCGCACGTTTCGCTTCGGTCAACACCAACGCGTTGCAAGCCGACGTGGTCACGCAAATCAACTCGCAAGGCTCGCCTACTATCACTTCACCTGCCAACGCACTCACGGTCACGATGACCTGCCTCAATTCGGGTGGTGCTTCAATCGCCTGCGCCGCGCCGCGGCCGTTCGGCGAGCAGGTCAGCGTCAAAGTGCAATATGACGCGACGAGCAAGATTTTTCTGCCGTCGAATACTCTTATGGGAATCACTTTTCCGACCAATCTCACGGCGACGGAAAATGCGATGACTGAGTAATGAAGTGACTATTGGATTTAACTTTAATAGTTGACGGTTGCCGGCCATAGAGTCCTAGGCCGGAGGGGAGGGGTGAAATGAGACGACCGATGGTATTCGTCTTACTCGCGGGGTTGGCGGCCATGCTCGCGTCGGTGATGGTGTACTCCGCATTGAAGCGCCGCGAAGCCGAAGTCCAGCAGGCGATGGCGCACAACGTACAAGTCGTCGTCGCGGCGTACGACTTGCCGCTCGGCAGCAAGATCGAGCCGGGCGAAGTGAAGATGGCGCGCTGGTCGGCCGACAGCATGCCTGAAGGCGCCTACAGCGATCCCAAGCAGGTGCTCGGCAGCTACGTCAAGAATTCTTTCGTCGCGAACGAACCGATCGTGCAGGCCAAGTTGTTCACCGGCGACAAGACCGCCGGTGTGATGCCGCTGCTGATTCCGTTCGGGATGCGCGCGGTCTCAGTGCCGGTCGATGAAGTCAGCGACATCGCGGGCTTCGTTCTGCCGCACACGCGGGTCGACGTTCTGGTTTCAACCGCCGGCGGTGAAGACACCAAGAAAGCGATCTCCAAGATCGTTCTGCAAAACGTCGAAGTCCTGGCCGTGGCGCAGGAGGTCGAACAAAAGAAGGACGAACCGGTGGTGGTGAAAGTTGTCACCCTGCTGGTTTCGCCGCAGGAAGCCGAACGCCTGGCGCTGGCCAGTCGCGAGGGCAGCTTGCGGCTCGCGATGCGCAATTACAGCGACAACAAGATCGTGCTGACCAGCGGCACCGACGTGGCGCAGATGCTGCGCGCCTACAGTCTCGCGCCCGACGTACCGGTGATGCCGACGCAGCCCGCGATTCATCATGCGGTCATGGCGCCGCGGCCCAAGCCGATCGAGATCGAAATCCTGCGCAACGGCAAATCTTCCGAGTCGGTCTCGTTCGTCAATGAAGCCGCCGCGAGCACCAGCGGCGCAAGGCATCACGCGGCACGGCGCGCGCCCGCCGCGGACGAGGACGCGGCTGACGATGGCACCGACGCGGCCGCGCCCAGCAGCGCCGCACCTGCAGCCAGCGCACCCGCCGCCGAAGCCGAACATCACGACACAGTCGCAGCTCCGATGAGCGGTGACATCAAGACCGGGAGCGGCGCGACGAGCGCGTCAGCCACGGGTTACGTACCAACTCCAAAAACAATCGACATACCGTAAAGGAAGCCGGGAAGTGGAGGTGATGAAGATGAAAGTTAAACGAGGATGTGGACTCCTCCCGTGGCTCGTCGCCGCTGCAATCAGCATGCTGATGCTCCGCCCTGGCCTTGTGCTCGCGGCGGACAGCGCGGGCTCCGAGATGACGCTCGCTTTGACCGCGGGCGAAAGTTACGTAATCAACGACGTCGCTCCCGGCGAAGCGCCGGGCGTCAACGTGATCACGAACCCGCACGCGCTCGTCGTACACAACGAGGAGGCGGGCAAGGTGGTGCTGCTCGGCGCCGAGGCCGGTGAATGGAAGGTCTCGGTCAAACTCGCCGGCGGCGACAAGGTCACCTATGACGTGACCGTCAACAAGCTCGCGCCCTTCAACGACATCAATCATCCAGCAACCAGCCCCGGACCAATCGTCGGCTCGGGTGCGACGACGGGCAGCGCAGCGCCGGTAGCCGCGAAGCTCGACGCGGGCGCCGGCCCGGTTGCGACTTCGTCCGCTTCCGAAGGCACGGTGAGCACCAAGGCCGGATCGGAAACGGTCAATCTTGCGGCAGCCTCGAACGGAGCGGCCGCGGAACCTCCGCCGGTGCCTCCTGCGCCGGTCAGCACCTCGTCCTTTGATTTCTCGCCGGCCTCGCCCGCCGTGTCATACGAGCCGCGTGCGTCGAGCCAGACCGCAGCCGCCGCGATCTCCAACGAGCGATTCCGCACCGACCCGTCGATCGCGCTCGGCGGTGGCGAGCTCAGCTCCGGATCGATTTCCGGTGGCCGCCACTACCTGCCCGACGACGTAGTGCGGATGCAAACCGGCTCCTCGCGGATCATCGATTTCACCACTCGCCTGCGCCGCGTCTCGGTGGCCGACACGGCCGTTGCCGACATCCAGGTGATCAATCCTTTCCAGGTCAACCTGATTGGACACAAGCCGGGATTCACGACGCTGGCGATTTGGAACCAGCAGGGGCAGTACGACGAGCGGCCGGTCCGCGTCGATCCCAACGGCAAGCAGCAGGTGATGCTGAATACGATGGTCGCGGAGCTGAATCGCTCCAACGTCGAGAACCAGGGCACCAACTTTTCGCTCGCGTTCCCCACGGGGGGATTCCCCGTTTCGATCGTCGGTCTGCCCGGCGCGGTTGCAACGCCTTTTTCACCGACGGCGCCTTCGACCACCATCGGCGCGTCTGGGACGCAAAACGCAACGCTCGGCCCGGCGGGATTGCTCACCGGACTGTTGCTCTCGCAGAACCTGACTTATGGTGTGGCGGCCGGCAACCAGAACGTGCAGATCCAGGCTCTCTTCCAATATCTGGAGCAGCACGGGCTCGCCAAGATCCTGGCGCAGCCGCATCTGCTGGCCAACTCGGGCGAGGAAGCGAAGTTCCTGTCCGGCGGTGAGATTCCGATCGTCATCGCACAGGCGTTGAACACCTCGATCGTGTTCAAGCAGTTCGGCACCTCGGTCGAATTCGTGCCCACGGTCGTCGGCCGCAACGACATCGAGCTGCTCGTGAAGCCCGAAGTTTCCGAACCGGATTTCGCGCACGGCGTGCAGTTGTTCGGCTTCAGCGTGCCCGCCTTCGTTACGCGGCGCGCCGAGACGATGGTGCAGCTCAAGGACAATCAAACTCTGATCATCGCGGGCCTCATCCTGCACGACAAGAAAACCCTCATCAACAAGGTCCCGTACATCGGAGACATGCCGTACCTCGGCGGACTTTTCCGCACCACCAGCTACCAGGCGACTGAAACCGACCTCGTGATGAGCGTGACGCCGCAAATCGTGCGCCCGCTGCCCGAGGGCGGCTCGGTCTACAACCCGACTTCGGTGCCTGAGCTGACGCCGGAACAGATCGAAACCCGTCGGCTCGCTCAGCCTGACGCGACTCGTCCTCGGTTCTAAACGTTATCGAGGTACGAGACACAGCAGGGGAATTAGTGCATGATATGACGTGGCATAGCTGAACGAGGGAGAGTGTAGAGTGTCAGTGCTCGGTAAAAAAAATGACGCGCGCAGGGGTGCGCTGAAGGTCCACTTGGTCGGCGAGGCTGAAGAACAGCGCGCCGAAGTCAAGGCAAACCTTGCAGCGATGGGCGATCCGGCGCTGGATATCTGGGAAATCGAGCCGGACCTGACCGCCGCGCAGGATCCGTCCGTTGACGTCACGATGGTGGTGTTCAACGGAAATGACGAGCTTTCGCTCAGCTATTTGAACAACCAGGCGGGGCAGGACCCGCGCCCGGTGCTGTTCGCTCTGCTCCATGATCGCTCGCCTGAACTGATGAAGCGCGTGCTGCGCGCGGGCGCCGACGAGTTGCTGTTCCTGCCTCTGGACCCCGGCGATGCGACCCGCGCGCTGCTGAAAATCAGCGAGGCGCGCCGGCGTGAGGAAGTGCACGGCGGCGGGATGATCGTTTCGCTGGTGAGCTTAATCGGCGGCACCGGCGTGACCAGTCTGGCGGCCAATCTGGGGCTGGCGCTGCGCTACGCTTTCGACAAGCGCGTCGCGGTGGTCGACCTCGATCTTCAGACCGGCGGGATGTCGGTGTTCCTGAATCTCGAGCCGGAGCGCACGATCATGGCGCTGACGGAGGGCGCGCGAAAGCTCGACTCGATTCAGCTCGAATCGGCGCTCTCCAAGCACGCGTCGGGCATCTACCTGCTCGCGGCGCCCAAGCGGATCGAGGACAGCGAGCTGGTGAACGACGCGACGGTCGGCGCGATTCTCGATCTGATGCGCCAGTTGTTCGATTTCGTGATTGTCGATTGCGGCACGCACGTCGACGCGAACACGGTCGCCGCGTGGGAGCGCAGCAATCATTTGTTCTACGTACTTGACCAGTCAATCGGCGCGGCACGGTGCGCGTGGCGGTTTGTCGATTTGTGCGGGCGGTTGGGGTTGTCGGGCGTCGAGCCGAATTTCATCTTGAGCCGCTTCGTAACGGGGCATCCGATCAGCGAGGACCAGCTGAGTCATACGCTGGCCAAGCCGCTGTTCACGCGGATTCCGCGCGACGAAAAAGTTCTCGAGCGCGTGCAACTGAGCGCGCAGGATCTCTGGCAGGTGGCGCCCAACTCGCCGCTGGCCAAGAGCGTCGAGGACCTGGCGCGGCGGCTCGAGGTCGGCGTGGAAGCGACGACTGGCGATTCCGCAAATTCATTGGTCTCACGCCTGCTGCTCGCAATCGGCGCGCGTGCATGAGGGAGTTCGCATGAAGCTGGTTGAGAGGATATCGCAACAGAACACCAACGGTCCGTCGGCCTTTCAGCGCTCGCTGATCGGCGGCACCAAGGCCAAACCCAAGGACGTTCAGGCCGAGGGCTTTCAACAACTGAAGCTGGCGGTGCACAACCGCCTGTTCGAAACCCTGGACGTGACGCGGCTGGAGAGCTTGGAGCCGACGCTCGCTTCGCAGAAAGTCACCGAGGCCATCAGCGTGATCCTCGACGAGGAGGGCCGCCTCCTCACCGACGCCGACAAGCTGCGGCTGATCGAGGAAATCAAGAACGAGCTGCTCGGGCTCGGGCCCCTGGAGCCGCTGCTCTGGGACGACGAGATCACCGATATCCTGGTCAACGGCCACAACCAGGTCTACGTCGAAAAGCGCGGTAAACTTCACGCCACCGACGTCAGGTTCCAGGACGATCAGCATCTGATGCTGATCATCGATCGCATCGTGTCGCAGGTCGGCCGCCGCGTCGATGAAGCGTCGCCGATGGTGGACGCGCGCCTGCCCGACGGCTCGCGTATCAACGCGATCATCCCGCCGCTGGCGCTCGACGGCCCGGCGCTCTCAATCCGTCGTTTCGGTCGCAAGCGCTACAACATCGACGACCTGGTCGAGAAGAAAACGCTGGTGCCCGAAATCGTGGAGTTCCTGCGCACCATCGTGAAGGCCCGGCTCAACATCCTGGTCTGCGGCGGAACCGGCTCGGGCAAAACCACGATGCTCAACTGCTTGTCGCTATTCATTCCGCCCGACGAGCGCATCGTGACGATCGAGGACTCCGCCGAATTGATGCTGCAGCAGCCGCACGTCGTCCGTCTCGAAACCCGCCCGTCGAACGTCGAGGGCAAGGGCGAAGTGTCGCAGCGCGACCTGGTCAAGAACACCCTGCGTATGCGGCCCGACCGCATAATCGTCGGCGAAGTCAGAGGCGGCGAGGTCTTCGACATGTTGCAGGCGATGTCGACCGGTCACGACGGCTCGATCGCCACCATCCACGCCAACACTCCGCGCGACAGCATGGGCCGCCTCGAGATGATGATGCTGCTGTCGGGTGTGTCGATTCCGCAGCGCGCGATGCGCCAGCAGATCGCGTCGGCGTTGAACATCATCGTGCACGTCTCGCGCCTCTCCGACGGCTCGCGCAAAATCATGCGCATCTCGGAGATCAGCGGCATGGAAGGCGAGATGGTCATGATGCAGGACTTGTTCGAATTCAAGCGCACCGGGATCGGGCCGGGCGGCGAGGTGCTGGGCCAGTTCCTGGCGAGCGGCATCCGCTCGACCTACTCGCAGCGCCTGGAAGCGGCGGGCTACAAACTCGAATCGAAACTTTTCCGCAACACCATCGGATAAATAAATATGGACTTCGTGATGGCATCGGGGATCTTTGCGCTCGTCTTCATGACGGTGCTGGTGTTCTCCAGCAGCCGCGGCACTGAAGTCGAGCAACAGCGCGAGGTGGCGCGCCGCCTGACCCGTCCACCCGACGAAATAGAAATCGACGTGATGCGCAAGCGGCGCCCGACCGAGGGTCAGCTGCTCAGCGCGCTCTACGACTTCAACCTGCTGCGCAAACTCGAAGAATCGATGTGGCAGGCCGGGCTCTACATGAGAGTCGGCGACATCCTGCTGGTAGTCGTGCTGCTGTTCGGCGCCGGGATGTTCGGCGGCAACATCATGTTCCATCAGATGTGGTTCGCGGTCGGCGCCGGCGCGCTGATGGCATGCATTCCGCTGGCCTACATTTCGTTTCGCAAGAAGCGGCGCCTGCGCCAGTTCGCGCAGCAGCTGCCGTTCGCGCTGGATTTGATCAAGTCCTCGCTCGAAGCCGGACACTCGCTGCAGCGCGCGCTGCAGGTCGTGGTCAGCGAATTCGCCGATCCGCTCGGCAGCGAATTCCGCACCGTGCTGGAGCAAAACCGCATCGGATTGCCGCTGCCGCGCGCGCTCGAGGACATGCTCAAGCGCGTTCCCGAAGACGACTTGCGGCTGCTGGTCGTGGCAGTGCGGGTGCAGACCGAAGTCGGCTCGAGCCTGGCGCAGATCGTCGGACGACTGTCGGAGATCGTGCGCATCCGCCAGCGCCTGCGGCTTCAGATCAAGGCGCTCACGGCGCAGTCGCGGATGGGCGGAATTATCGTCGGTTGTCTGCCGGTCGCGGTGTTGCTGATTTTCAGCGTGATTCAGCCGGGCTACACCGATCAATTGTTTTTCGATCCGACCGGACAAAAGATTCTGAAGTTTGCGATCGGAGCGGACGTCCTGGCGCTGATAACCATCCGCCGGCTGCTGAGGGTGAATTACTGATATGAGCCCATTCATGGTTGGCATCGCGGTTTTCTTTCTGGCAGGCGCGGCGGGGCTTGCACTCTATCTGGCGCTCTCGCCCAACAGCCGCGCGGTCGATGAACGATTCGCCGATCTGGCGCTCAAGATGCGTGTGTCGCAGGGCGCGCTCGAAGGCGACTCCCAGGATCAGGGCGTAATGCGGATGCTCTTCAAGTGGGCGTCCAAGCGGGTGCCTGCGCCGGATATGAATACGCCGGCCGGTGAAAAGCTACAGCAGACGCTGGCGCAGGCCGGTTACCTGAAATCCAGCGCTGCGCAGACCTATCAGGTCGTGCGGGTGCTGCTGGCGATTGGCGGCGGCGCGCTCGGCTTGTTGATCGGTGTGATTTTTCATTCCAGCGCTTCGCAACCTCTCATGTTTGCGTTCGGCGGCTTCGGCATCGGGATTTTCGTCCCCAGCTACGTCCTCGGGCGCCGTGCACGAATCCGTCAGAATGCGATCTCGCGCCAACTGTCCGACGTCCTCGATCTGCTGGTGGTTTGCGTCGAGGCCGGCATGGGACTCTACGAGGCAATTCGAATCGTCGGCACCGAATGCGAGCGTCACGGACAGGAAATCGGCACCGAGTTGAACCTGGTCGCGACCGACATCTCGGCCGGCGCAACGCTTGGACAGGCGCTGCGCGGACTCGCGGATCGCACCGCCGTCGAGGACATCAAGCCTCTGGCAGCGACTTTGATCCAGAGCGAACAACTGGGCGCACAGATCGCGCCCGCACTGCGCTCGAGTTCGGACGCGCTGCGCATGCGCCGCCGGCTGCGGGCGGAGGAAGACGCGCAGAAGGCGTCGATCAAGATCCTGTTCCCACTGGTCATCTTCGTGCTGCCCGCGATGATCGCGGTCATCGTCGGGCCGGCCATGATCTCGGTGCTGCGGACTCTTTCGGGTGGCAATCCCTGATCAGGATGCGCCGGGCGTACCGCTGATACGCTGACCCAACCAACTCAAGCCTCTCCCAGGGGGCCTCGGACCAGGCGCGACGGCGTGCCGGTCCGGGGCCTGTTTGTTTTTTGGCACGGCGTCGGGCAGGGAACGTCTTGCGGCTGCGAAGGTACGGATGTCGCGTTCGGCAAGGAAATTGTCGCGCTGAGCGCCGACGCGCTGACCATCAAGCGCGACATCCTCAGCTTCGGTCCGGTCCGCGACTTTGACCTGTCCAGCGTCAGGAATCTTCGTGTCGATCCGGTGCGCGGCGCTCTTGCCGCTAAGGCTTATTCGCCGTGGCCTGGATACATGAGCGGCGTCGTCGCGTTCGACTACGGCGCGAAGACCTGTCGCTTCGGCGGCGGCGTCGACGAGCCCGAGGCGCGCGACATTGTCGAGCTGCTCGAATCGCGCCACGATTTCGACGGCAACGGGTTCGGCGGACAGAACTGAACGCGAGATAGATATGAAACGGGCGCGGCAATCGGAGCCGCGCCCGCATCAGGATTTCAAACACTCAGTGGGACGGCTCCAGGAGCCGCCGCAATAGTGCCGTTACAGGCTGAGCCGCTTCATCAGTCGATATAGCGTGGTCCGATCGACGCCGAGCGCGCTCGCCGCTTCGATTCGGTTTCCTCCTGCCGCGGCCAACGCCGCCCGGATTCGCACGGAGGCCGCGCGATCGAGCGTCGCTTGCAGAGTGCCCTGCTCCTCAGCCGCCGGCATGGTGGCCGCGCCAGGCGTACTCATCGTAGGCGCCGATCGCTCCGCGGCCGTCGTCGCGGGCTCGACCGGTTCGAGCGACTCCACGCCGCCGTCACCATCGTCCTCGAAAGCGAAAGTGTCGGGTGTAAGAATCTCGTTCCCGCCCATCACGACCGCGCGTTCGATCACGTTCTCGAGCTCGCGCACGTTGCCGGGCCACGGATGGTGCAGCAGCGCTTCCTCGGCCTCCGCGGAGAGCGTCAGCGGCCGGCCTGCCTCGGTCGAATGAAAAGCCAGGAAGTGGCGCGCGAGCGGCAGGATGTCCTCGGGGCGTTCGCGCAGCGACGCGATGCGGATTGGAATCACGCTCAGGCGGAAGTAGAGGTCGGCGCGAAAACGCCCCGCCGCCACTTCGTTGCGCAGCTTGCGGTTGGTCGCCGCGACGATCCTGACGTCGACCTTCCGCGTCTTCGAGGCGCCGACGCGCAGCACTTCGCCGTCCTCGAGTACTCGCAGCAGCTTGGCCTGGAAGTCGGGGCCCGCCTCGCCAATCTCGTCCAGGAACAGCGTGCCGCCAGACGCCCGCTCGAAGCATCCCGCCCGCTCGCGAATCGCGCCGGTGAAGCTGCCCTTCTCGTGGCCGAACAACTCGCTCTCGACCACCCCGTCGGCCAGCGCCTTGCAGTTGATTGCGACAAACGGACCGTCCGCCCGGTCGCTCCAGTAGTGGAGCATCCGCGCCACCAGCTCTTTGCCGGTGCCGGTCTCACCTTCGATCAGCGCCGTGGTGCGCGAGGGTGCGACCCGCCGAATCATCGCAACCATTTGGCGGCTCTTGGGGCTCTCGGCGATGAAGCCGGCGGCGACGCTGGCGACGTCGAGCTGCTCGCGCAGCTTGCGGTTCTCACGCTGCAGGGCGCTCAGTTCTACGGCTCGATTGACCACCGCGTTCAGCTCGTCGCTGTCGAACGGCTTCGTCACGTAGTCGAAGGCGCCCCCGCGGAGCGCCGCCTTGGCCGATTCGGCCGAGGGTCCCGGAACCGAGACCACCACCGCCAGATCGGGTACTTTCGTGTGCACTTTTTTGAGCAGGTCCATCCCATCCATCCCCGGCATCCTCATGTCTGCGACGATTACGTCTGCGGCGCGATGGTCAAGCTCCTTGAGGGCAGCATCGACCGTCGCAAAGGTCTCGCAGTCGTAACCGGCCTGTGAAAGTAGCGTCGCGGCCGTTCGCGCAAAGTGGAACTCGTCGTCGACGATTAAGATTCTCGCCTTGGCAAGCTCGTTGCGCTTCTGCACGTCCATAAAATGAGCAGCATTTCCGTGGGGGCAAACGCGGCTTAATGTAGCATTTTTGCCCTCGACTGGAGGGCTGTCAATACGACGCGATGCACCGGCGCGTCAGCCCTGGAGGCCATGTTGCAGCGGGTCATCATGATGCATTCAAAAAGTGCCGGTGCAACGCCGGGATTTGTGAGAAATAGGGTGATTTTTCAACCATTTAGTGACGAAAGGGCTTGAGCTTTGAGACCTAAAAAACGACTCTACGGGGACATTTTTCCGAGGGGAGGGAACCGCATGTGGTCGAAGATTGTTCGTTTTTCCTTGGTGCTCGAGCTTGTACTTAGCTGCCTGAGTGCTGTGGCCACCGCCCAAACGAGCACCCCGACCTCGCCAGCTGCCGCTGTCGGCTTGAGCGGGTTTGGGATGCCGCTGCCGGGACTCGCGCGCGCCGACCTTCAGGCCTTTGTCACCGGGCAATTCAACTTCACCGAGGTGGATAGCCTGCCGCGCCTTGGGCCGCTGTTCAACGCGCGATCGTGTGCCGGATGCCACTTCCAGCCTGCGCTCGGCGGGTCGGGCCAAGCGATCAACGAACTAAGGATTCGCAACAGCACGACCGGCGGACCGCTGCACATCTTCGCCTCCGACAACATCCTGCGTGGCGGCGCGCAGTTGCAGGGTCAGACCGCCATCTTCGACACCGGCCTGGAGGCCTCGCCCCTTGGATGCCAGATAACCTCCCCCGGATGCCAGCTGTCGACCTGCCAGGTGTTGGAGGCGGCCGTAAAGACCTTCTCGACCAATCTGCCCATCTGCGACCCGACCAGCATGAGCTTCCAGAACGGCGACAATTGCGTGGGGGAGCGCCAGGCGACGCCGTTGTTCGGGTTCGGCCTGGTCGAGGCGGTCTCGGACAACGCATTGCAGGCGCTGGCGTCGCTTGAGCCGGCGTCGGTGCGCGGGACGGCCAAGATCGTCACCGAGCTTGGCGCTCAGCGGGTTGGACGCTTCGGATGGAAGGACGACCACGCGACGCTGCGGGGATTTTCGGGCGACGCGTATCTTAACGAGGTCGGTATCACGAACTTCGACAACCCGAACGAAATCTCGACCTGTGCGCTCAACCAACTGCAGTTCGGCGTTGCTTTGGACGTCGCCGACGACCCCGAAGACCTGCCCGACCAAACCGGGCGCTCCGACGTAGACCGCTTTTCCGATTTCATGCGCGCGTCGGCGCCTCCGCCGCAGCTGCCTGACACCACCTCCTCGAATCATGGCGCGCTGGTTTTCCTGAAATCGGGATGCGCCGGATGCCACACGCCGACGCTCGTCACGGCGAAGAACCCCGGCGCCTTTATTCCCCCAACGACGGGCGGCGTCCCGGTTTCATCAACGCTTGTGCAGAGTCTGAGCAGTGTGGCGTTCCATCCGTTCTCAGACTTCCTGCTGCACGACATGGGTTCGCTCGGCGACGGCATAACCTCCGGCGCCGCGGGGCCCACGATGATTAGGACCGCGCCGCTATGGGGAGTGCGGGCTAAATCGCGATTGCTGCACGACGGCCGCGCCGAGGATGTGCCTACCGCCATCAGTCTCCACGACGGACAGGGCAAGGCCGCGGCGCAGGCATTTCAGGCTCTATCGGCCGGCGATCGAAGCGATCTGCTGAACTTTCTCGGTTCGATTTGAGGGCGCGAAGCCCTTGACCGTAGTATGTGAAATTCATACACGGCA
>DASQHV010000106.1:0-4155 GCA_035631915.1 Candidatus Acidiferrales bacterium
TCAGACGCGGCGCACGCTGAACGCCGGCATGCACTCCGAAGACCGGCTCGAAATTCATCCGAGCGACGCTGAGCTGCGCGGAGTCCGCAACGGCGACCTGGTGAGCGTACGCGCGCGGCGCGGCGAGACGCGATTGCATGCGCTGATCACGGAGCGCGTGCAGCCCGGCGTCGTCTACACCACGTTCCACCATCCCGAATCGCACACCAACGACCTGATGTCCGAACATTCTGATTGGGCCACCAACTGCCCCGAGTATAAGGTGACGGCGGTGCAAGTCGCGCCGGTCGCGGCTGCTTCGGGGGCGCGTGCCGCGGCCGCGGGCCGCTGAGCGGCCGGAAATTCAAAGTGGATACGAAGCATCTGATCATGATGGCGAACGATATCGGCGCGTATTTCGCCGGCTATCCGAGTCATGATGAAGCTGTCGCCGCAATCGCCAACCACCTGCAGAATTTCTGGGAAGTGCGGATGCGCCGCGACATCGTCCGCTACGTAATCAGTGGCGGAACCGAGCTGAAGCCGATGGTGCGCCAGGCCGTGATCGCCATGAACGAGGCGTCGCGCGCCACCACTGAAGACGTCGGAGAAGGATGAAGAGCGAATCCGCTGACAGTCGAGCGGCGGGTGCGGACGTTCAGCCTGACGAACTCAACACCCAGGTTCGCAAGCGCAGCGTGCGGAAATGGCGCGCCGGCGCGACGACCGAACAGACTGAGCGGCTTGCCGTCGAAGAGCCGCTTGAGATTCGCCTCGGCGGTCGCCGCTTCACACTGACGATGCGCACGCCCGGGCATGACGAGGAACTCGCATCGGGCTTCCTCTTCGGCGAAGGCTTCATCAACGACTACCGCGAACTCGGCGAGATCCGGCGCGTCCGCGACCGCAAGGGCGTCGCCGAGCCCAACGCGATCGACATCGTGCTCAACGTTCCAGCCGATCGGCTGCGCACGCGGCTGAAGCGCAACTTTGCGATAACGTCGAGCTGTGGCATTTGCGGCAAGACCAGCATCGACTCGATTCGCCGGCGAGTGACGGCGCCGTCCGACGCCGCGCGCGTCGCGCCCGCGGTGCTGCTCGAGCTCGCGGCGAAGCTCCGCAGCGGCCAGCGCGTATTCGCCGCGACCGGCGGGCTGCATGCGGCGGCCATCTTCGCGACGTCCGGCAAGCTGCTCGCTCTCCGCGAGGACGTCGGCCGTCACAACGCGGTCGACAAGGTCGTCGGCTATGCGCTGAGTCATGCGATGGTCCCGCTCGCGAATCATCTGATGATGGTCAGCGGACGCCTCAGCTTTGAGATTGTGCAGAAGGCTGCCGCGGCAAGCGTGCCGATTCTCGCCGCGGTGTCGGCGCCCTCGTCGCTGGCGGTCGAGCTCGCGGAGGAAGTCGGCACTACGCTGGTGGGCTTCCTGCGCGACGGCGGCTTCAATATCTACTCGCGCCCCGACCGCGTCTCGAAGTAAGCTGGCCGTTTGAACGAGACCCCGAAATACGACCCGATGCTGTATCGCGGCACCGCGCAGTACTACTCGCGATTTCGCCCGCCGTACCCGCCTGCGCTGGTAACGGTGCTGCGCGAAAATTATCTGCTCGACGGCACCGGCCGCCTGCTCGACCTCGGCTGCGGCCCCGGTCCGGTGGCGATTCGCCTCGCGCATCTTTTCGAAGAGGTGATCGCGATCGATCCCGAACCTGAAATGCTTGAGGAGGGCAGGGAAGTCGCGGCGCGCGCGGGCGTCACGAATATTCGTTGGCTTCTGGGCAGCTCGGAGAATTTGCCCGCATCGCTCGGGCAGTTCCGCCTGATCACGATGGGCAATTCATTCCACCGGATGGATTGCGCGCGCACGCTCGAGACTTTGTACGACCTCGTCACCGACGACGGCGGCCTGGCGGTCGTCGGTCACGGTGCACCAATTCCGGCTCCGCCGCTGACGCCTTGGCGTCAAGCGATCGCCGATGTGGTTCGGCGCTACCGCGACGGCATCCTTCCGTGGGCGCAGGTTGAGATACCACCGGAATCGCGTCACGAGGCGTTCCTTAAACGCTCGCGCTTCAAGCGCCTCAAGACCCATCTTGAGAGCTTCGAAATCTCGTGGACCGTCGATTCGATGCTGGGCAATCTCTACTCGATGTCGTTCTGCAGCCGGCGCCTGCTTGGCGATCGCGTCGCCGACTTCGAGCGCGACTTGCGCGCCGCGGTGCTCGCCGTGGAGCCGTCGGGTATCTTAACCGGCGAGCCGCCCGAATTCTTCGCTTATATGGTCTGGAAGCGAACCTAAACGCCCCGCAATCTGCGCCCCCTTGAGCGTCCGCAAGTCGCGGCGATAACCTGTAACGTGATGCTGGAGGCCCGCAATGTATTCGCGTGAGCGCGCCGTCGAGCGCATCGCGCGTGAGAAGGTGCTCTACGAGCGCTCGCTGGGCGGCGACGTCTCCGTCTGCGTCGTCTACCCCAACACCTATCGGCTCGGGATGGCCAACCTCGGCTTCCAGGCCGTCTTTCATATCTTCGAAACCGACCCGTCGGTCGCCGCCGACCGCGCCTTTCTTCCCGACTCCGACGAGCGCGCGAGCTTCCGCTCCGGCGCCGAGCGCCTGGTGTCCTTCGAGCGCGGCCGCCCGCTCTCGGACTTCGACATCCTCGCGTTTTCGATTTCCTTCGAGACCGACTACCTGAACCTGCTGCGCGTCCTCAAGATGTCGGGGATTCCCACGCGCCGCAACGCACGCGCCGGCCGCAACTTCCCGCTCATCGTTGCCGGCGGCTCCGCCGTTTTCCTGAATCCCGAACCAATCGCCGACTTTGTCGATCTCTTTCTGATTGGCGAGGCCGAGGAGATGGTTCCGGAATTCCTCGATCGCTGGAATGCGACGCGCGGCGCGCCGAATCAGTTGCGCAAGCTCGCGACTGTCGAAGGTGCATACCTGCCCGAAGACTACACGCCCGTCTACGACGACGCCGGCCGCCTCGCGACCGTGACGTATGCCGGTCCGGGCGACGGCCGCGTGAATCGCCGTCTGATTCGAGACCTCAACCGCTTCACGACCTCGTCGCTGATCCTTACCGAGGAATCGGTGTTCGGCGACATGTTCCTGGTCGAAGCGAGTCGCGGATGCCAATGGGGATGCCGCTTTTGCGCCGCCGGTTTCATGTACCGCCCGATTCGTTACCGTGCGCCGGACAAGTTGATTGCCGAGGCCGAGCACGGGATGGCCGAGCGGCGCGTGATCGGCCTGGTCGGCGCGGAGATGGCCAGCGTGCCCGGCGTCGCGGACGTTGCCTCAGCAGTAGTCGAGCGCGGCGGGCGTTTGTCGCCGTCGTCGCTCAAGGCGGATTGCATCTCGCCGGCGCTCGCGTCGGCGCTGGCGCGCGGCGGAAATCAAAGCGTGACCGTCGCGCCCGAGGCCGGCAGCGAGCGGATGCGTAAGGTGATCAACAAAAATCTGACTGAAGCTGAGATTCTCAGCGCGGCCGAGATGATGCTGGGCGAGGGCGTCGGCAACCTGAAATTTTATTTCATGATCGGACTGCCCGAGGAGCGCGACGAAGACGTGCTTGCGATCGCGGACCTGGTCGCCAAGGTCCTGGAGCGTGCCCGCGCCCGCCGCACGAGGATCGGCTCGGTCACCGTGTCGCTCAACCCGTTCGTGCCCAAACCGTGGACGCCTTTCCAATGGGATCCGATGCAGGAAGCGCGCTCGATCAAGCACAAGGTCGCGCTCCTGCGCGCGCGCCTGTCGCGGCTTGGTCAGGTCGAGCTCGACGCCGAGTCGCCGCGCGACGCTTATTTTCAGACGATGGTCTCGCGCGGCGATCGCCGCGTCGCCGGAATCCTTGAGCGGCTCGAAGCCGCGGGATGCGAAAGCGCGGGCGAAATTTGGCACGAGCTCGTCGCGATTCATCGCGAAGCCGAAGCGAGCGCCGCGGCTGGGACATCGCCGTCGTTGCCGGATCCCGATCTCTTCGTGACGCGTCAATACTCCCACGACGAATTGTTGCCGTGGGATTTCATCGACCATCACATTTACAAATGGTTCCTGCTTGCCGAGCGCAAGAAGGCGCACCATGAGCATCAGAGTCCGCCGTGCGACGTGGTTCGATGCACGGTGTGCGGTGCGTGCTGATCTGAAAAAGCGGAGGAGGGGGCAAGG
>DASQHV010000107.1:0-5811 GCA_035631915.1 Candidatus Acidiferrales bacterium
CGCGTCCCGCAACGATCGCGGCGCCTTCCCAGCCCGCGCAGTCGGGCCCCGGATTTCGCGCGCCCGTGTAGCAGCCCGTCGACGGCGACATCGTCGAACCCTTCACTCGCCGTCGCAAACTTATCGCCGAGCATATTGTCTTCTCGAAGACGCATTCGCCGCACGTCGGCACCGTCGCCGAAGTTGACGTCACCAACGCGATGCGGTTGCGCGAGAAATTCAAGGACGAGTTTGCGCGTCGCGAGGGCTTCAGCCTGACGTTTCTGCCGCTGGCTGCGATGGCGACGGTGCGCGCGCTGAAGGAATTTCCGCGGATGAACGCGTCGGTCGTCGGCGATTCGATCGCGATTCGGCGCGCGATAAATCTCGGCATCGCGATGGATACCGAAGAGGGGTTGCTGGTGCCGGTGATCAAGGCTGCGGAAGGAATGTCTGTGGTCGGCCTGGCGCGCGCGATCGAAAGTCTGCGCCGCAAGGTGGCCGAAAAGAAAATCACCGCCGACGATCTGACCGGCGGAAGCTTCACGCTCTCGAACCCGGGGCGCGAAGGCAATCTGTACGGCTTCGCGATCATCAATCAGCCGCAGGTCGGAATCATCCGGATGGGTGAGCTAAAGAAGCGGCCGGTGGTCGTCGAGGTGGACGGCGCCGACGCGATCGCGATTCGCACCATGATGTACCTGGCGCTGTCGTACGACCATCGCGTGATCGATGGCGTGCTCGGCAATCGCTTTCTCTATCGCACCGCGCGCATTCTCGAGGAAGCGGATTTCGAACTCTAGGAACCTCGATGAGGCAGACTTGCCGCGGCAACTCGCCCGTACCTCAACGCGGGGTCGCCCGTCACGGCTGATGCGACCCGCTCTGCGCGCGCACTTGCTGAACCGCGCCCGCGATCTGCTTGCTCAAATCGCCGACGGTACGGCTGAGCGCGGCCGCCGCGTCAGTCATATCTCCTGGCTTTGAGGTTTGTGTGAAGTTTGATTCCGCGGAATAGAGCACGAGGTTTTTGTCTGTGCCGTCGGTGATCGTCCATTTGGCGGTCAACTGCGCACTGCCCTGCGGGTCGGTCTCGAAGCGGTAGACGTCAACCTGCACCGCAATATCCACGTGCGTCGTGTTGTACCACGGAAAACCCACGATCCGCTGCGTGCCGACATCGGCGGAGAGATCGCGCAGCAACACGCTCGCGAAATTGTTGGGCAGCGATTCGCCCCAGCGGTCGGTCTTCGAGAGCTCGACGCGATTGGGCGCCGCGCGGGTCACGACCTCAAGGCGATCGAGGTAGGGCGGAAGCTTTACCGGACCCAGGCCGAGCGTGAAGGCGCCGCCCGCGCCCGATGGAGCCGGCGCCGCCGCGGCTGCCGTCGCGGTTTCGGAAGCCGGCGTCAGCAGGTAGAACTTCGTCGCGTCGGGCCGCGGTGACAGCAGCGAGCCGCAACCTGCGAGCAGACCCGCCACCAGAGCAATCGAGCAACACTTCGCAACCATCGGGGTTCGGGTCATCGTTAATCCTGGCTGAGATCGCGCCCGCGAACGATGGCGCTGGGGTTGCGTTGCAGGTAATCCGTCAGCTCCTTGATCGAGCGCGCCGCCGCCGACACGTCCTGCAGCGTTTGCACGATCTGGTAGTTCACCGGCGAACCCGGCTCGATCGTCGTGTTGACGGTGCCGAGCGTTATCTTCGCCTGCTTGGCCGCCGCGTCGGCTGAGGTCGAGGTCTTCTGCAGAGCCTCCGAGATCGGGCGCACGTGCGTGTTGACGTTGTTGAACGTTTGTTGGACGGTGCCCATCGTATTGTACAATTGTTCGCGCGTTTTCTCGGAATGAGCGAGCACTTGCTTGAGTTCGGGCGACGCGGCGATCTGGTTGATCGAGTCCATCGTCTGCGTCAGTTCGTGAAATACGCCGGGAAAATCAACCTTGTCCAGGCGTTCGAAGATTCGCACCGCCACTGCCTGCGCCTGCTCGAGCGGGGTCGGAATTGCGGGAATCTCCTGCAGCGGCGAGCCCGGCGGTGCGATCATCTGGATCGGCGTGTTCGGTTCGATATCCAGCGCCACGTACATCAGACCCGTCACGAAGCTGTCGCTGCCGAGCTGCGCCCGCATCCCTTCCTTGATCAGGTTGGGGATCGTGTGCGGATCGCTTAAGTCGATCGTGTTGCCGCCGTGCGCGAGAATCTTCTCCTCGTCGAGCGCGATTATCACCGGGATGCGCACGTTGGCCTTCAACTTTCCGTTCTCGCGATTCACGTCCTGCTCGAGCCGCAGCCGAATCTGGACGACTTGCCCCAGCTCGACGCCCTTGAACTTGACCGGCGCGCCGACCCGCAGTCCGCTGACGTCGCCGCCGAAGTAGATCACGAACTCGTGCGTCTTGCGAAACAGGTTGCCCGATCCGAACAGCACCACCGCCATCAGGATCAGGGCGAGCGCGCCCAGCACGAACACGCCGACCGCCGCCGGATTTATTCTTTTACCCATGGCTCCTCGCTGAATCTGCCGCGTCCTCGCCGCCGCGCGTCAGGAACGTGCGCACCCGATGGTCGGTCGAGTGGGCGAGCAGTTCCTTCGGGTCGCCGCTCGCGATCATCGTGCGGCTCTCGGCGTCGAGAAAGACGCTGTTGTTGCCGATCGCAAAAATGCTGGCCAGCTCGTGCGTCACCACCACCACCGTCGCGCCCAGGTTGTCGCGCAACTCCAGGATCAGGTCGTCGAGCAAGCGCGAGCTTATCGGATCGAGCCCGGCCGACGGCTCGTCAAAAAAAAGAATTTCGGGATCGAGCGCGATCGCACGCGCCAGCCCGGCGCGCTTCTGCATCCCGCCGCTGATCTGACTTGGAAAATAATCCTCGAAACCCTTGAGTCCGACCAGCGCGAGCTTCAGCGACGCGACTTCGCGGATTTCTGCGGCCGACAAGTCGGTGAATTGGCCGAGCGGCAGTCCGACGTTTTCCGCCAGCGTCATCGAGCTCCACAACGCGCCGCTCTGGTAGAGCACGCCAAAGCTGCGCAGCATCGACTCGCGTGCGAGCGGCTCGGCCTTGGTAAAGTTGAAATCGCCGTAAACGATCTCGCCGGTCGCGGGCTCGATCAGTCCCAACAGATGCCTCAGCAGGGTGCTCTTCCCGCATCCGCTGCCGCCCATGATGATGAAGATGTCGCCGTGCTTGACGACGAAATTCAAGTCCTTCATCAACACGAAACTGCCGTAGGCCATCGTCAGATTCTTGACCGTTATCGGCGGCGGTCCGCCGGGGGTCGAAATGCGCGCCGCCGTGGGTCGCCCGAGGCGCGAGCCGAAGAAATGTCGATGCGGACTCATCTCAAATGCCGATGGCGTTGAATATGAACGCGAACAGGCCGCACGCCACGACTATATAGGTGATGCTCGTCACGACCGCCTCGGTCGCGGCGTCGCCCACCGCCGAGGAGCTGTTGCCGCACTGGAACCCGCGCAGGCATCCCGCGACGGAGATGATCACGGCGTACGCTATGCCCTTGAGGACTCCGCCGAAAATGCCGGTGAGCGTTACCGCGTGCATCGTCTCGCGCAGATAGGTTTGGAGCGACAAGTGCAGCACGGTCGAGCCGACGAACGCGCCGCCGAGAATTCCCACGCAGTCAGCGTAGATGCACAGCAGCGGAATCATCAGCACCAGCGCCGTGACGCGCGGCAGGACCAGGAATTCCAACGGCGAAATTCCCATCGTCGTCAACGCGTCGATTTCCTGCGTCACCTTCATCGAGCCGAGCTGCGCCGCGAACGACGCCCCGGTGCGCCCGGCCATGATAATCGCGGTCATCATCGCGCCCATGTCGCGGGTCATCGCAATCGCAACCAGGTCGGCCACGAAGATTTGCGCGCCGAACAGTTGCAGCTGCACAGCGCCCATGAAGGCCATGATCACTCCGACCAGAAACGTGATCAGCGTGACGATCCCGAACGCGTGCAAACCGCAATCCTGGATCAACACCATCAGGTCGACGCTCCGGAAACGCGCCTTACCCAGGAACAGATTTATGAACGCGATCGTCACCTCGCCGAGAAACCGCAAAAACTCGTCGATTCCGTGCAGGTACAGCAGCGTGCTCGATCCCAGGTGCTCGATGAACGACGAGTGATGAGCCTCGGCGCGCGCACCGCTCTTTTCCGGCACTGCCTCGGCCAGCTCGATCAACTGCCGCACGCCGTCCGGGAGCGACGCGAAGTCGGGTTTGAGGTGATGCTTTTGACAAATGTCGCTGACGCCGTTCAGGAACGTGAGCAGGCCGCTGTCCCATTCGCCCAGATCGCTCGCCTCGAACGTCAGTCTGCTGGGCCTGGGCGCAGTGTTGAGCTGCGTTTCGACCGCTTGCGAGGTCGGCAGGCCGTGGCGCAGATGCCAATCTCCGCGCAGTCTGACGACCAGCGTCGAGCTATCCGCGCGCGCGAACGAGAGTTCGCCTGATTTGATGGATTGTTCCTGCGCCTGCATCAGTCCCGCCCACTAGAGCATGGCGACGGAAGCTAGCACAATTCTGCGCGCGGATTTACTGTCGCACTGGAGCTAATCGAATGAAGGCGATGGCGGTGGAAAAGCCCGCTCCGATCGAATCGGATCCCCTGGTCCAGATCGAGACCGAGGTGCCCGAGCCCGGACCGCGCGAAATTCTGGTGCGCGTCCGCGTATGCGGCGTCTGCCGGACCGACTTGCACGTCGCGGAAGGCGACTTGCCGCCGCACAGCCCGCGAATCATCCCGGGGCACGAAGTCGTGGGCGTGGTCGAGAAGCGTGGCGTCGGCGCGACGCGCTTCGCGCAGGGCGCTCGCGTCGGTATCGCATGGCTGCGCGAAACCTGCGGCGTCTGCATCTACTGCCGGAGCGCCCACGAAAATCTTTGCCCCAACGCGCGCTTCACCGGCTATGATCACGACGGTGGATACGCCGAATTCGCGGTGGTCAACGAGGACTTTGCGTATTCGCTCCCCGCTTCGCTCGGCGACGAGGACGCGGCGCCGCTGCTATGCGCCGGCATCATCGGCTACCGCGCGATCAAGCGCGCGGCGGTCAAGCCCGGCGCGACGGTTGGTCTCTACGGCTTCGGCGGCTCTGCTCACCTGGCGCTGCAAGTCCTGCGCTTCTGGGGATGCCGCGTATTCGTGATGAGCCGCGGCGGACCGCATCGCGATCTGGCGCGCTCGCTCGGCGCGGAATGGATCGGCGACGCCGACAAGCTGCCGCCGGCGCCGCTCGACGCGGCGATTCTTTTCGCACCCGCCGGCAACCTCGTGCTGCCCGCTCTGGAAGCGCTCGATCGCGGCGGCATACTCGCTATCGCCGGAATCCACCTGAGCGCGATTCCACCGCTCGACTACCAGAAGCATCTCTTCTACGAAAAAGAACTGCGCAGCGTGACGGCCAACACGCGCGCCGACGGCGAGGAGTTCTTGAAGATCGCAGCCGACATCTCGATTCGCGCACAGACTGTGGCGTTCGGTCTCGGCGAGGCCAACGTGGCACTCAGGATGCTCAAGCACGACGAAATCAAAGGCGCCGCGGTGTTGCGAATTTCCTGAATGCGGCGCGCGACGCTGGTGCTTCAGGTCAGGTCGGCCTTGCGGCGCGAGAGATAGATCGCCGTGCCCCACGTGATCGCGACCGCCAGAATCGAGTACACGATTCCAAAAATCTGATCGCCGCGCTCTGTCGGCGGCGGATTCCGCACTGTGAACAGCACCAGGTTGATCACAACGTAAACCGCGTATCCGTATGCGACGGTGAGCGCCATGAGGCGCATCCGCCAGATCGTGCTGGCATAGAACAAA
>DASQHV010000108.1:0-10384 GCA_035631915.1 Candidatus Acidiferrales bacterium
AGCGGACGATCGGAGTCGAGCCCGATTCGATTCGGTCCCTCGCCGAGCAGACTCGATTCCAACTCGGTGTGCGGAACGCTCAGAATCCTCGACGCCTCGCGCAAATCGGTGCCGAGCGTCGCGGGCGCAAACGCGGCCAACGCTTCTATGATTTCGTTGGCCGGTAGATCCGGCCGCGCGCGCACGACGTGGCCGAGCAGCTTAACGTCGTCGAGCTTCAATGCGCGGCCGATGAATCGCGCAGCCAGCGCGCATTCGACGACGCGCCGGTTGTATTCCGCGCGCACCCGGCCCGACTTGTCGGCGACTTCGCGGCTGTCCGCAACCACCAGCGCAGCGCTGGCCGGCATCTTCACCGCTCGCACCCGCAGCGGGTCGAACTCGATCATCAACGCGTGATCGCGACGCCCCAGGATAGACGCAGCCTGGTCCATCCCGCCCGCCCGCGTGCCGACGTACCACTCGCTCCGCGCGACCATCGCGGCGGTCGCAAGCGGCTCGAGCTCAAAGTTGTTGACGGCCATGAATGCCATCGCTGTCGAGACCGTCAGCGCTGCGGACGACGACAGGCCCGCGGCCGGCGGCACGCGACCTTCTACGAGCATCGACGCACCGCGAATCCGTTCCATCATTTCGGAGTCGGCAAAGCGATCTAGCACGCCCTGGAGCGCAGCTTTGACGTAGTTGCCCCAGTCGCCGGCGGGATATGGCGGGATGCGGCGCTCGACCGCGAAGCTGCGCGGCGGCCAGTCAGCATCGGCGTTCGAGAGATCGATCTGGGCAGTCGTGTTCGCGCGTGCGACGACAATAGTCGAGCGATCGATCGCCACGGGCAGCACCGGCAACGCGCTGTAGTCGGTGTGTTCGCCGATCAGATTGACGCGGCCGGGCGCCCGCGCCGCGAAAATTTGTGCCTTGCTCTGAGTTCGGCGCCTGAGTTCCCGCGCCAGGCGCTCCGCGCGCGCAAGTTCAGAATCGTCCCATCGTTCGGAGGAGTTCATCGCGCAGTTTCTTGTCCGTCGCGACGTTTGGGAATGAACCGCACGCGCGCGTTCTCAAGGTCGGCGGGCGTTCCGACGTCGCTCCAGAAGCCGCGCACGTCGACGGCGCGAACCACGCGGCCGTCCGCGATCATCTGCGAAATCGCCGCGGGCAGTTCGATCTCGCCGCGTGCCGAGGGGCTCAGCCGCGCCAGGTAGTCGAAGATTGCCTGGCCCGTCGCAAACAGGCCCGCGTTGTTCCACGTGGTCTTGGCCGTTCCGCGCGGCGGCTTCTCAACCAGCCGCTCGACTGTCATGTGCTTGGTCAGATAGACCGCGGCGCCGCGAAACGGGTCTCTCACCCGGTTGACTGTGAGCAGCAAGTCGTAGTCGTCGTTGGAGGCGTGATGCACGAAGCGCGGATAGTTCGCGCGGTCCATCAGGATATCGCCCCATCCGAAGATGAAGCGGCTTTGCGCATTGAGGCTCGGCTGCGCCGCGAGCATCGCCCCGCCGGTACCGTTCAGTTCCGGCTGCCGAATTGTCACGATCTCGATTCCGGGATTCTGACGCTGGTACGTTTTCGCCCAACCTTCGATTTGCTCGCCCAGATGCCCGGTCACGACGATGAACCGCGCTACGTGCGCGCCCGCGAGCGCGTCGACGATATGCGAAATGAGCGGTGCACCCGCGACTTCGAGCATCGGCTTGGGCGTCACAGCAGTAAGTTCGCCCAGCCGCTTGCCACGGCCCGCAGCGAGCAGAACCGCGGTCGAAATCTCGACGGCCATGCGTCGAGAATAGCACCGCGCAGGCATTCGGGCGCGCTTGGCTGGCGATATATACTTGGCTAAGAGATAGACGAAGAGTTGCCGCGAATGTTTGGTGAGATAAATCCCCGCAAGAAACCGCGCGCACCGTTCATTTCGATCGAAGAGGCGCTCGAAGAGACCCGCCGAGGCCATCAGATCATCCTGATGGACGATGAGCAGCGCGAGAACGAGGGCGACCTGTGCATGGCGGCCGAGAAGGTCTCGGCCGAGGCCGTCAACTTCATGTCCAAGTACGGGCGCGGACTGATCTGCCTGCCGATGTCGGCGGAGAGAATCGACCGCCTCGGGCTCAGCATGATGGTCGGCGACAACCAGGCGCCGCTCGGCACCGCGTTTACGACGCCGATCACGGCGCGGCGCGCGTCGGGCTCGGGAATTTCCGCGCAGGATCGCGCGACAACAATTCTGCAGGCCGTGCGCGAGGACGCGAGCGGCGCCGAGTTCATCACGCCCGGCTACGTCTATCCGCTGCGCGCGCGTGACGGCGGGGTGCTGGTGCGGACCGGTCAGACTGAGGGTGCGGTCGACTTGGCGCGGCTGGCGGGACTGAAACCCGCGGGCGTCATTTGCGAGATCCTGAAAGACGACGGCACGATGGCGCGGCGCGACGACCTGATCGAGTTCGCGCGAGTGCATGGCCTCAAAATCGTCACCGTCGCCGATATCATCGAATACCGTCTGCGCAACGAGACGATGGTCCAGCGGATCGCGGATGCCAAGCTGCCGACGGCGTTTGGCGAGTTCAGCGCGTTGGTGTACCGCAACCTGGTCGACTACACGGAGCACCTGGTGCTGGTGATGGGCAAGGTCGATCCGGCGAAGCCGATCCTGGTGCGCGCTCATCGCGAGTACCTTCCGGGCGACGTGTTTGGCCAGTCTGGACGCAACACGCGCGCGCTGCTGCGGTCGGCGATGGAGCGAATCGCGGCGGCCGGCGAGGGCGTGCTGCTATACCTCAAGCGCGAGTCGAACGCGATTGCGTCGGATCTCGACAGCGGGCGCCGCGCGCGTCGTGCAACCACCCGCGCCAATACGCCCGAGGCTGATTTTCGCGACTACGGAATCGGCGCGCAGATTTTGCGCGACGTCGGCGTGCGCAAGATGATCATCATGTCGGACGCGACGCCGCGGCTGGCCAATCTGCCTGGCTATGGACTCGAGATCGTCGGCTCGGTGCCGCTCTCCGGCAATGGCAAGCAGAGCGCGGCCGCGAAATAGGCCATTGCGAGCCGATTCGGAACCCCACGCGCCGAGTCCGAGTTTCCACTGCACCATGATGCGTACTTCCCCATTGCTTCAGCGTGACCGGAGGGCACCAGCCTTGCTGGCGAGGTTAAGTCTGCGCGCGCTTGCGGCACTAGCAATTCTCTCCGTAGTCGTCGCGACCGCGACTGATTCATTTGCACGGCCGAAGGCGAACGAACTGGTCAAGATCGTTTCGGCAAAGATCGAACCGGCGCTTCGTGGGGGCGGCAGCGCGACGCTGATAGTCGCTGCGCAGGTCATCCCCGAGTGGCACATCAACTCGAACAACCCGTCCAACCAGGACTACATCCCGACCAAGCTCGAAATCAGCGCGCCGTCGGGCGTCACCGCTGGTGCGATCAAGTACCCGCCCGCGCAAACGATGACGCTGGAGTTTGCGGCGGGTGAAAAACTGTCGGTCTTCAGCGGCGACATCAAGTTCGAAGTCGCGCTCGCGGCGGCGAAGGACTTTGCGCCCAAGCCCGGCGACGTGCTGACCGTCACCGTCAACTTCCAGGGATGCAACAACACGGAGTGCCTGCGGCCCGCCGCAGTCAGCACGAGGGTTGCGCTCGCGTCGACGCCAGCGGCGGGCGCTGGCCTCGCGACGAGCAGCGGAACTGGCGGCTCAGCGGGTCGAAGTATCGACGGCAACGACCCATCCGGCGGCGCAATCGCGCGCGTGTTCGCGAATCACGGATGGTTTCTCGGCTTCCTTGCCGTGTTCCTTGGCGGACTCGCTTTGAACCTAACGCCATGCGTTTACCCGCTGATCGGCGTGACGATCGCCTACTTCGGCAATCAGGGCGGCGGCCCGCGCCGCGTGCTGACGCTGGCGACGATCTTCGTGCTCGGCATCGCGCTGATGTTCTCGACGGTCGGCGTCGCGGTCGCGCTCTCAGGCGGGCTGTTCGGCGCGGCGATGCAAAATCCGTTCGTGTTGTCGGCGCTGGCGGCGATGCTGCTCGTGCTGGCGGCGTCGAGCTTCGGGCTCTTCACGCTGCAGGCGCCGCATTTCATGCAGCAATGGGCCGGTACGGCGCGGCCCGGCTACGCCGGCTCGCTGCTGATGGGCCTCGGCATGGGTGTGGTCGCCGCGCCATGTATCGGACCGGTGGTGCTCGGACTGCTGCTGATGGTCGAGCGGAGCGGCAGCGCGCTGTTCGGCTTCTCGCTGTTCTTCACGCTCGCGCTGGGGCTGGGGTTGCCGTATATCGCGCTCGCGATGGCTGCGGGACATATCCGCGCCCTGCCGCGTTCCGGCGAGTGGCTGGCGTGGGTGGAGCAGCTTTTCGGATTCGTGCTGATCGGACTCGCGCTGTACTTTCTCGACCCGGTGATACCCAACAATCTGATGACGCGGCTGCTGCCCTACTACGCCGCCGGCGCCGGAATTTTTCTCGGCTTCATCACTCCGGCCGGCCGCGAATGGCGTCCCTTCATGGTGATCAGGTCGGCGCTTGGAATCGTCGCCGTCGCCGCCTTGGTTGTTCTACTGATCCCGCGGAAGGCGCCCGAGCGACTGCGCTTCGAGCCCTTCAGGCCGGAGCTGGTCGCGTCGGCAACTGAAGCTCGCAAGCCCGTGCTGATCGACTTCAGCGCCGACTGGTGCATCCCATGCCGCGAGATGGAGCACTCGACGTTTGTCGATCCTTCGGTGGTGAGCGAGGCTCGCCGCTTCGTCAAACTGAAGGCGAATCTGACCGCACAGGACAAGGCCACCGAGGAACTGACCAGCAAGTACGAGATTCAAGGCGTTCCGACCACGATGCTGATCGATTCGGCTGGCAAGGTGGCCAAGAGCAAGGTCGGCTATGTCGGCCCGCAGGAGCTGCTCTCGGACTTGCGCCACGTCGATTGAGCGCGGCAGCGCTTCCCATTCAGCGCCGGCTTTCGTAGATTCGCGTTAGCGCGAAGTTTTCTGGCAATTCCACGCGTGAGGTTGGACAATGGCTCCAGTGAGCGACGTATTCGTGCGCGAGATTTTCGCGATGGTCAAGGAGCGGCGCTCCTTCGGCCGCCATCCGATTTGGCTGAAGATTGCCGACGGCAAGGTCTCGCAAGCGGGTCTGTGCAACTTCGCGACGCAATTCTTTCTCCAGGTGCGCGAGTTCCCGCGCGCGCTCAGCGCCCTGCACTCGCGATGCTTCAACGCGGAGGAACGCGTCAAGCTGGCCGAGAGCCTGTACGAGGAGGAGACCGGCAAGATTTCCGGCAGCGCACCGCATCCCGAACTGTTCATCAAGCTCGGACTCGGACTTGGGCTCAGCCGCGACGACATGATTCACGGCAAGCCGCTGCCGTCGACCGCCGCGCTGATCGACTGGTTCGAGCTCTCCACCAAGGACCGCTCATTCGCGGAGGGAATCGGCGCGATCAATATCGCGGCCGAGGGCCAGGTGCCAGGAAATTTTGCGCCCTTCGCACGCGCGCTCGAGAAGTACTACGGGCTGTCGCGCGACCAGGTATCGTTTTTCGACGTGCATGAAATCGCGGATCGCGACCATAGCGACGTCGGCGACAATATTCTGAGTCACACGCCGATGAGCGAGGTTGAGCGCGCGAAGGTATGGTCGGCGGTCGAGCGCTCGCTCGACATGTGGTGGCAGTTTTTCGACGGAATCCAGCGCGCCTGCGACTAGTTGCAGCGCTCCGTCGCCATCTATTCATTGCGTCGATAAAGGAGCCTGTTCTCGGCTCCTAGCTTGTGCACCAGCGAGAGGCATAATACCGTTTTGTTAATCGCGAAGTGGCGATCATGCGAGCTACCTCAATCTCAACATGGTCGGCGAGAAGAAACCGCGTGACTAGTGGCGTTTTTTCCGTCCACAGGACAGTTATTCAAATACTGTTTGATTTCAGGATCGACCGGTCTCTTTTTCCTTTACTTCTGACGCTCGGATCAATACAATTTTTACAGGGCGGTGAGGATGCGGCCAGGCGGGTGATCGCGCGCTTTTTTCTATGGCAAACAAACAATCTTCTGACGGCTACGGCGCCGAGTCCATCAAGGTTCTCGAGGGGCTCGAAGCAGTTCGCAAACGCCCCGGAATGTACATCGGCGATACCGCCGAGCGCGGGCTCCATCACCTGGTCACCGAGATCGTCGACAACTCGGTCGATGAAGCGCTGGCGGGATTCTGCACCGAGATCAACGTCGTAATCCTGAACGACGATCGCATCAGCGTCGAGGACAACGGCCGCGGGATTCCGGTCGATATGCATCCCACGGAAAAGCGCTCGGCGCTCGAAGTGGTGCATACGGTGCTGCACGCGGGCGGCAAATTTGAGAAGAGCGCGTACAAGGTTTCCGGCGGACTGCACGGCGTCGGCGCCTCAGTCGTCAACGCCCTGAGCGAGGAGTTCGAGGTCGAGGTTCACAAAAACGGCAAGATTTATTTCCAGCGCTACGAGCGCGGCCTGCCGAAAGCCAAGGTCGAAGAGCGCGGCGCGACCAACAGCAAGGGCACCAAGACTACGTTCTCGCCAGACTCGAAGATTTTTCCCGAAATAAAATTCAAGTACGAACTGGTCGCGCGCTACCTGCGCGAGATGGCATACCTCAACGCCGGCCTGCGGATTCGGCTGCGCGATGAGCGCATCAACAAGGCCGAGGAGTTTCACTTCGAGGGCGGAATCGCCGAGTACGTCGAGACCCTGACCAAGGGCAACGAAACCCTCCACGACGTGATTTTCTTCAAGGGCGTGCGCGAGGGCGTGGACGTCGAAGTTGCGCTGCAGTGGACCGACGCCGTCCACGAGGTGATTTTCACCTACGCCAACAACATCCACACCGCCGAGGGCGGGACTCATCTCTCGGGGCTGAAGTCGGCGCTGACGCGCACCATCAACTACTACGCGACCAAAAACAATCTCTTCAAGAACAAGGAGATGCGGCTCGAGGGTGACGACACGCGCGAAGGTCTTGCCGCGATCGTCAGCGTCAAGATTGCGGAGCCGCAGTTCGAGGGCCAGACCAAGACCAAGCTCGGCAACTCGGAAGTCGAGGGTATCGTCTCGGGCCTGGTGAACGAGAAGCTGGGCGAGTTCCTCGAGAAGAATCCGCCGGTGGCGAAGCGAATCGTCGCGCGCTCGGTGGAGGCCGCGACCGCTCGGGAAGCCGCGCGCAAGGCCAAAGAGCTGGTGCGGCGCAAGGGCGCTCTGGATTCCGGCTCGCTTCCCGGCAAGCTGGCCGACTGCCAGGAACGCGATCCGGCGGCGGCGGAACTGTTTATCGTCGAGGGCGACTCGGCCGGCGGCTCGGCCAAGGGCGCGCGCGATCGCCGCACGCAGGCGATCCTGCCGCTGTTCGGCAAAGTGCTGAACGTCGAGCGCGCGCGCATCGACAAGGTGCTCTCGTCGGACAAGCTGCGGGTGCTCATTTCGGCGCTCGGGATGGGCGTTGCGAACGAGAAGGACATCTCGAAGCTGCGCTATCACAAGATCGTGATCATGACCGACGCCGACGTGGACGGTTCGCACATCCGCACGCTCTGGCTGACGTTCTTTTTTCGCCAGTTCATCGAGATCATCGAGAACGGCTATCTGTACGTCGCGCAGCCGCCGCTGTTCCGCGTCAAGAAGGGCAAGACCGAGCGCTATCTGAAAGACGAAGCGGCGCTCGAGGATTACCTGACGGACCTCGGCTCGGAGGCGGTGACGTTCGAGGCGGGCAAGGGCAAGGACGCGCGCGAATTCAAGGGCGCGGCACTGAAGGCGCTGGTGCGCAAGGCGCTGTTCTTCGAGAAGATGTTCGAAAATCTCGAGCGCCGCTCCAAGGAACGTCCGATCGTGGCAGCGGTGGCGAAGCTCTCGGCCGACAAAACGATCACCGACGCGAGCTTCGAGTCCGAGAAGGCGGCGCGACAGATGGCCGAGGCGATTCGCAAAGACGTCAAGGACGACAACCTGGTTTTCAAGATCGAGCCTGACGGCGAAGCGCATTTCCGCGCCGTGTTCAGCCATTCGCACAATGGCGCGCGGCCGCCGACCGTGGTTGACGTGACGATGCTGCGGACCGGCGAGCTGCGCGAGATTCGCAAGCTCGCGCCGGAGCTCGAAGCGATCAAGGCGCCGTACAAGCTGAAAACCGGCGAAGTTGACAAGACCCAAGAGGCCACCGCCGACACGATGAAGGCGGTCGCCGAGGCGGTGCTGGAAGCGGGCAACAAGGGCGTCGAGATTCAGCGCTACAAGGGGTTGGGCGAGATGAACCCGGAGCAGCTGTGGGCGACCACGATGAATCCCGAGACGCGCTCGATGCTGAAGATGCAGATTTCGTCGCGCGAGGAGGCGGAGGAGACGTTCGCGAAGCTGATGGGCGATCAGGTCGAGCCGCGGCGCCTGTTTATCGAGGAGAACGCGCTCAGCACGCGCACGCTGGACATCTGAGCGCGGGCCGCACCAGCCGGCGAACGCGTGAAATCGCATGTCGCCTACCGAGTCTTTGCACGAAGAGATCCGAGCGATGGCCGCCAACTGCGCCGTATGCGAGCGCGACGCGCGCGACGCCGAGAAATCCCGCGGCATCAGCCTCGAGTTGTTAGAGATCGCGCACCCCGAGGATCAATTCGCGGACGACCTGATGCCGCATCGCCGCGAGCGTCATCGCGAGCGGCTGTTGCAGAAGATCGCGCTGTGGATTTCGCTGCGCAGTCAATGCTGTTGAGACAAATTCGGAAGACGCGAGTGGCCCAACTCGCCGGAGCTGCGGGAATAAATGGCTGAGACGAACGGCACCGAACCAATCCGCAACGAACCGACGCTGCTGAATATCGAAGACGACATGCGGCAGTCCTACCTGGACTACGCGATGTCGGTGAATATCGGGCGCGCGCTGCCGCAAATTCGCGACGGCCTGAAGCCGGTGCATCGGCGAATCCTCTACGCGATGTTCCGCGAGGGGCTGACCGCCAACAAGCGCTACTCGAAATGCGCGGGCGTCGTCGGTGAAGTGCTCAAGCGCTACCATCCGCACGGCGACATGTCGGTGTACGACGCGCTGGTGCGCATGGCGCAGCCGTTTAGCCTCCGCTATCCGTTAATCGACGGGCAGGGAAATTTCGGCTCGATCGACGGCGACCCACCCGCCGCGTACCGCTACACCGAATGCAAACTGACGCGACTGGCCGAGCGGATGCTGGCCGATATCGAGAAGGACACCGTCGATTTCATCCCCAACTACGACGGCTCGCACACCGAGCCCGAGATTCTGCCGTCGCAGTTTCCGAACCTGCTGGTCAACGGATCCGACGGTATTGCGGTCGGAATGGCGACCAACATTCCGCCGCACAATCTCGGTGAAATAGTCGACGCGCTGCTGGCGCTGATCGCCAACCCAGCGATCACGCTCGAGGAAATCCTGGACATCGTGCCCGGCCCCGACTTTCCGACTGGCGGGCAACTGCTCGGGCGTCAATCGATTCGTCAGGCGTACATCACGGGGCGCGGCACGCTCACGATGCGCGCGCTGGCCGCGATCGAGACCGACAAGCGCAGCTCGCGGGCGTCGATCATCGTGCGCGAGATCCCGTACCAGGTTAACAAGGCGCGGATGATCGAACGGATGGCGGAGCTGGTCAACGAGAAACGCATCGACGGCATCACCGACTTGCGCGACGAGTCCGACCGCGACGGCATGCGGATCGTGATCGAGCTCAAGCGCGACGCCGAGCCGCGCATCGTGCTCAACCAGCTCTACAAGCTGACCCAGATGCAGCAGGGCTACGGCATCATCCTGCTCGGCATCCACGAGGGCCGGCCCAAGGAGATGAACCTGCTGCAGATGCTCGTGGCGTTCCTCGAGCATCGCAAGATTGTCCTCACACGCCGAACGCGGTTCGAGCTGAAGGAAGCCGAGGCACGGCTCCATATCCTGGACGGCCTGCTGATCGCGCTGAAGAACCTCGACGCCGTGATCGGGCTGATTCGCAAGTCGAAGGACGTCGAGACAGCGCGGTCGGGCCTCATGAAGCAGTTCGCGCTCACGCAGCTGCAGGCGCAGGCCATCCTGGACCTGACGCTGCGCCGGCTGACCTCGCTCGAGCGTGAAAAAATCGAGACCGAGCACAAGGAAACGGTCGCGCTAATCGCGCGCCTGAAAAAAATCCTGGCGGACGAGAAGGAACTGCTCAAGCTAATCGCCGGCGAGTTGGCCGACATCAAGAAGGAGTTCGCCGATCCGCGCCGCACGCAGATTGTCGAAGCCGAGGGCGAATTCTCGGTCGAGGATCTGATCGTCGAGGAGGACGTGCTGGTCACCGTCACGCACGGCGGCTACATCAAGCGCACGCCGCTCTCGCTGTATCGCACGCAGAAGCGCGGCGG
>DASQHV010000109.1:0-8333 GCA_035631915.1 Candidatus Acidiferrales bacterium
ATTGCACCGCTGTCGGCGTTCACGCCCGACGCGATATCGACGGCGACCACCGGAACTTCGAGCCGGTTGAGAGTCTCGATCGCGTGACGGGCGAGTCCGCTTACTTCGGCGTTCAGTCCGGTGCCGAAAATTGCGTCGATCACCGCAGTCGGCCGCTTGCCGAGCGCGGCGTTCAGGCTCGACTCCGACAATGCTTCGACCACGGTTCCGCCTGCCGCGCGAAAGTCCGCGTGTGCGCGCGCCGCGTCGCCCCGGAGATCCGCCACGCGAGCAAGCAGCACGACTCGCACGCCGAAGCCGTCGCGCAGCAACCGTCGTGCCGCGACGAAGCCGTCGCCGCCGTTGTTGCCCTTGCCCGCGACGATCAGTACGTCCGCCGCGCCCGCAGGAAATCGCTCGACAAGCGCGCCTGCCACCGCCTCGCCCGCGCGCGTCATCAGCGTGTACGACTCGATGCCGTGTTTCGTCTGGCTGATCGAATCGAGTTGACGGCTTTCCGCGGCGTTGAGCAGAATCATCGCAAGAATCCTGGCAGCGCGAATATTACCAGACGACGCGCGACACCGCAGCGCGCCGCTTTACTGGTGCACTCGCTCTGGTAGCCTCGATGCCGGAGCGCATCTCTCACGCTCGCAGTCTGAAATGATTCGGCTCAGCGTCAATCTCAATAAGATTGCGGTGCTGCGAAATTCGCGCGGCGGCACTCGTCCCGACGTCGTCACCGCGGCGCGCACTTGTATCGCCGCGGGATGCCACGGCATCACCGTTCATCCGCGCCCCGACGCCCGCCATATCCGCCGGCAGGACGTTCTAGACCTGGCCGCGATGCTGACCGTCGAGTTCAACATCGAGGGATACCCGAGTCCGGAATTTCTCGACCTGGTCGCTCAGGTCAGGCCCACGCAGGCGACGCTGGTTCCCGATCCTCCCGACGTGCTCACCTCGAGCGCCGGATGGAACCTGGTCAAGGGCGAAGACTTCCTTCGCGACGTGCTGACGCGGCTCGGCAAACTCGGCATCCGCAGCAGCCTGTTTGTCGAGCCGGACCCGGCGCAAATCCATCGCGCGCACGAGTTGGGCGCCGACCGAATCGAGCTCTATACCGGCCCGTACGCGGCTGCATTCGGCACCGCGGCGGGTGACGAGATCCTCGCGGCGCATCGCGAGGCGGCGCGCGTCGCACGCGGCATCGGGCTCGGCGTCAATGCCGGCCACGATCTCGATCTCAAAAATCTCCCGTCGTATGTGAAAGCGGTGAAAGGCCTGCAGGAAGTGTCGATCGGCCACGCGCTGATCTCGGACGCGCTCTACATGGGCCTGACGCGCACCGTCAAGGCGTATCTGAAAGCGCTCAGCTCGAAACCGGTGACGCCGAAACGCAAGCGGCGGCGACGCTGAAATATCCTTCGTGTGATTTTATCCGACGCGTTCAGTTGACGCCGGCGTGCTTGCCGATCGCCGCGCCGATCTCCTGCGCCAGCGTTCGAATCTGCGCCGCGTCCTCGCCCTCGACCATCACCCGCGCCAGCATCTCGGTGCCCGAATATCGCACCAGCAGCCGGCCCGCGCTGCCGAGCCGCTGCTCGACGCCCGCGATCAGCCGCGCGACTTCCGGCATCTCGCTCATCGGCACGCGCTTTCTCACCGGCACGTTCTCAAGCACCTGCGGCACGCGACGCATCGCGCGCAGCTCGCTTAGCGGCCGGCCGCTCTCCGCCATCTGCGCCAGCACCATCAGCGCGCTGATCATTCCGTCGCCGGTGGTCGAATAGTCCATGAAAATCACGTGGCCGGATTGCTCGCCGCCCAGGTTGTAGGAGTTGAGCCGCATCTCGCGCGCGACCGCCGGGTCGCCGACCTCGGTTCGCACCAGGCGGACGCCCGCATCGCGCAGCGCGAGCTCGAGTCCGAAGTTGCTCATCACCGTCGCCACCACCGCGTTGCCCGCGAGTCGTCCTTCGGCGGCCAGCTTGCGCCCGAGCAGCGCCATCACGTCGTCGCCGTCGAACACCTCGCCGCGCTCGTCGATCAGCATGACGCGGTCGCCGTCGCCGTCGAGTGCGATTCCGACGTTCGCGCGCTCGCGCACGACGAGCTTGCGAATCTCGTCGAGATGCACTGCGCCGCAGTTGAGGTTGATGTTCTTGCCGTCGGGATCGACGGCGTACGGAATCACGTCCGCGCCCAATTCCTCCAGCGCATCCGGACCCACTTTGTACGCCGCGCCGTTGGCGCAATCGATCGCCACCTTCAAGCCGTCGAACGCGACCGTGCGCGGCAGGCACGACTTGAGGAACACCAGGTAGCGGCCCAGCGCGTCGTCGATTCGCGTGGCCTTGCCGATATCGTCGGCGTGTGCGCGAAGCGTTGATATTTCGCCGTCGTCGAAAACCAGCTCCTCGATTCGCCGTTCGGTTTCGTCGTCGAGCTTGAACCCCTCGCGCGAAAAAAACTTGATGCCGTTGTCCTGGAACGGATTGTGGCTTGCCGAGATCACCACGCCCGCGTCGGCGCGCATGCTGCGCGTCAGAAACGCGATCGCCGGCGTCGGCAGCGGCCCCACCAGCCATACGTCCACGCCCATCGAGCAGATCCCCGACTCCAGCGCCGTCTCGAGCATGTATCCAGAGAGCCGCGTGTCCTTGCCGATCAGGATCCTGCGATGCCGCCCGCTGGAATTGCGGAACACGTGCGCCAGCGCCCGCCCCAGCCTGAGCGCGGTCTCCGACGTGATCGGTTCCTGGTTGGCGACTCCGCGCACGCCGTCGGTGCCGAACAGTTTACGACGGGTGCTCATCGGCGGTCGCGTTGGTCGTGCGCTTCTCACGATACATGCGCAGTCTAACCTTGTCGGGCGATTGGCGCACCAACTGCATCCCGTCCGGCAGCGTGACTTGCAGCGGCAGCTCGTGCGAGCCCGGCTCCACGCCCTTGGCGTCGACGAACGCCAGCCCCTTCGCCTCGAGGCCGGCCAGCTTGGCGGCCGGACCGCGGATCGTCAGCGTCGCCTGCTTCGGATCGACGCGGTACTTGAAGTCGGGATCCTTCACCTCGACCTCAACCGCGCGAAATTCGCGGTCCGCGATCAATTCCGTAACGTGCACCCGCGCATCCACGCGCGCGACCGAGTAGCGCACCTCCGGGTTCGGCTCGGCGAGATCGACCGGGCCTTCGGTGTCGGTCGTCAGTCCCTTGACGTCGAACGGATCGGTTGAAACATCGCTCAGCTGCGAAACGAAGCGGCTCGGTCCGGTAACCGAAACCGCGGGCGGCGTCAGTTCGATTCCCGAAACCGCGAAACCCGGCGCGACCTTCTCTCGCAGCGCCAGGCGCACCGGTACTTCGCGGCTCACCAGCCGGTCGACATCGAGCGTCACCAGGTCGGGCGAGATTCGCGTCACGGTCGCGCCGCGCTTGGTGTTGAACATCGCGGGATAGATCTTGAACTCCGAGCGACCCGGCGTGACGCCCGCCAGATCGAGCTTGAGCGCGAGCTGTTCCGGTTCGAGCAGCGAGAGAATCGTGCGCGTCCCTTCGACTTCGATTTTCACAAAGTCGGGCGGATGATTCATGATCACCATCCCGCGCGGCAGGGTGCGATAGCTGACCGGCACGGTGAGTTCATCGACGGCGCCGCGCTCGCCCGCGTTGACGAAAATCCAGAGTCCGACCGCGAGCAGCACGGCCAGGATGCGCAGGCTGTTGTCGTTGAAGCCGCGGCCGCCGGCCACCCTGATTCCGAACAGCTTCTGAAGGTCTACCGGTTTCATCGCTTTCCGGATCTAATCGTACGCCCGCCCACCGCGCTCCGCATCGCCCCCGCGCCGGCTCAGGCCGGCAGCTTCCTCAGCATCGCCAGCACCTGCCCGGGCTCCAGCCCCCGATTCAACACCCCGCCCTGCGCCAATGATATCGTCCCGTCTTCCTCCGACACCACCAACACCACTGCGTCGCTGTCCTCGCTCATCCCGATCGCCGCGCGATGCCGCGTGCCGAGCGACAGCGCGACGTTGGGATTTTGCGAGAGCGGTAGCAGGCACGACGCCGCCAGCACACGGTCGCCGTGGATTATCACCGCGGCGTCGTGCAGCGGCGAACCGTTCATGAAAATCGTTTCGAGCAATTCCGGCGAGACCTTGGCGTCGACGACTCTTCCCGTCTCGACCACTTCGCCCAGTCCGTCATCCTGCTCGATCACCATCAGCGCGCCGATTTTCCGCGCCGAGAGCCACGCCGCCGCGGTTGCGATTTCGTCCGACGCGGTGGCGCTCGCGGCCGCGCGCCCGAAAAACGGCTGCGCGCCGACCCGCGTCAGCGCCCGCCGGATATCGGATTGAAAGATGACCACCACGATTACGAACAACGACGCCAGGAAATTGTTCAGCAGCCAGTTGAGCGTGAACAGCCCCAGTACCTGCGAGGTCACGAACGCGGCGCCCACGATCACCATCCCCAGCACCATCTGCATCGTCCGCGTGCCGCGAATCAGAAGCGCGATCCGGTAGATCACGTACGCGACGATCAGGACGTCGACTAAATCCTGCCACCGCGGCGGTGGTATCATCGGCATGTAGTTATGCATCTTGCGCCGTGTCGTTACGCTTCGCGCGTGAAGCGTCCGTCCCGTCCGGTCAACCTCGATGCCATCCGCACCGCCGCGAGCGCCGCGCCGACGTCGTGCACCCGCACCATCGAAGCGCCGTTCGCGATCGCAATCGCGTTCACCGCCGCGCTGCCGAATTCCAGCTCGCGCTCGCCCGCCCCCGCGATCTTCGCCACGAAAGTCTTTCGCGACGCGCCCACCAATACCGGATAGCCGAGCGCGCAAAGCTGCGGCAAAGCGGCGATCAACTTCAGATTATGCGCCGCATTCTTCGCGAAGCCGAGACCCGGGTCGAGGATTATTCGCGATTCGTCGATACCCGCGGCGGCCGCGAATCGCGCACGCTCCGCCAGGTACGCGGCCACTTCGGCGGCTACGTCGCGATAGCGGGCGTATCTGACGTGATCGGTCGCGCCGCCGCGCATGTGCATCAGCACCACCGCGCATTTCGCGCGCGTTACCAACGGCGCCATCGCGGAGTCGTGCTCGAGCGCGCTGATGTCGTTGATTATCGAAGCGCCCGCATCGAGCGCGACGCGCGCCACCGCTGCGCGCCGCGTGTCGATCGAGATTGGCACGTGCAGCTCGCGCCCCAACCGCGCGAGCACCGGTGTAACGCGCGACAGTTCCTCCGCCGCCGGCACCTCTCGCGCGCCGACCGGACGCGTCGATTCGCCGCCGACGTCTATAACGTCGGCACCCGCAGCTTCCATCGCGAGTGCGTGCTCGACCGCACGGCCCGGGTCGAGATAGCGTCCGCCGTCGGAAAATGAATCCGGGGTTACGTTGAGCACGCCCATCACGGCGGGAAATTCGATCGCGCGCCCGTCGGCGAGCGTGAGACTCGACGGCAGTTTCGACGCGGGCTTCAGTGCTGAGGTCGAAAACGACGAACGCCCGCGCGACGTTTCGCGCGAGCGTTGTTTACGAGACGATTCGGACTTCATCCGCGAGCGTCACCTTGATGCTGGCGCCGCGTTGAGGAACAGCCCGACGCGCGGGCGCCCGGATTCTAGACCAGCACCGGTTTGGGTGGGAGGCCGGGGATCGCGCCGCCCTCTTCCGCGCGCTTCTCCTTGCTCGCATCCGGACCCGGCCGCGCAGGATAGTCGTTGCGCACCGGCGCCGGCGAGGGCGGCAGCTCGCGCCCCTCGCGAAATGCGGTGACCATCGCCTCGACCTCGCTGCCGTCCAGCACTTCCTTTTCGAGCAAGCGTTCCGCGATCGCGTGCAGCAGCACCAGATGGTCCGACAACAGTTGGCGCGCCTTCTGGTACGAGTCGTCGATTATGCGGCGCACTTCGCGATCGATCTCCAGCGCCGTCTGCTCGGAATAATCCTTGTGATGTGCGATGTCGCGGCCCAGGAAAATCTCTTCTTCGCGCCGCCCGAAGGTCATCGGGCCGAGTTCCTTGCTCATGCCCCATTCGCAGACCATCTTGCGTGCGAGCTCGGTCGCCTTTTCTATGTCGTCGCCGGCGCCGGTCGTCATCTGCCCGAACACCAGCTCTTCGGCCGTGCGTCCACCGAACATCACCGCCAGCCGCGTGACCAGGTAGTCGCGCGGATAGGTGTAGCGATCGTCGAGCGGCAGTTGCTGCGTCACACCCAGCGCCATTCCGCGGGGGATGATCGTGACCTTGTGCACCGGGTCGGCGCCCGGCTGGAGCATCGCCACCAGCGCATGACCACCCTCGTGATACGCGATTATCTTGCGCTCCGAACCCGACATGACCATCGAACGCCGCTCCGCGCCCATCATGACCTTGTCCTTGGCCAGCTCGAAGTCCGCCATTTCGACCTTGTCTTTGTTGCGACGCGCCGCCAGCAGCGCCGCCTCGTTGACAAGATTTTCCAGGTCGGCGCCCGCAAAGCCCGGCGTCGAGCGCGCGATCTTGCTGGCATCGACGTCGTCGGACAGCGGAACTTTGCGCGTATGGACCTTCATGATCCCCTCGCGCCCCTTCACGTCCGGCAGCGGCACCACCACGCGCCGATCGAACCGGCCTGGCCGGAGCAGCGCGGGATCCAGCACGTCGGGACGGTTGGTCGCGGCAACCAGGATTACACCCTCGTTCGCCTCGAACCCGTCCATTTCGACCAGCAACTGATTCAGCGTTTGCTCGCGCTCGTCATGCCCGCCGCCGAGGCCGGCCCCGCGATGACGTCCGACGGCGTCGATCTCGTCGATGAAGATAATGCACGGCGCATGCTTCTTGCCCTGCACGAACAGGTCGCGCACTCGCGACGCGCCCACGCCGACGAACATCTCGACAAAGTCCGAGCCCGAGATCGAAAAGAACGGCACGCCGGCTTCGCCCGCAATCGCGCGCGCAAGCAGCGTCTTGCCGGTGCCCGGAGAGCCGACCAGCAGCACGCCCTTCGGAATGCGCCCGCCCAGGCGCGTGAAGCGTTTCGGATCGCGCAGGAACTGAATTATTTCTTCGAGCTCGTCCTTCGCCTCGTCGATTCCGGCCACGTCGGCGAAGGTGACCTTGTGCGTATTTTCGGTGAGCAGTTTGGCGCGGCTCTTGCCGAACGACATCGCCTTGCCGCCGCCAATCTGCATCTGGCGCATGAAGAAGATCCACAGCGCCGCGAGCACCAGCACCGGGAACCATTGCACCAGCGCGACCATCCACCACGGGTCGCCCTCGGGCGGCTTCGCGGCGATCTTCACGCCCTTGGCGCGCAGCGTTTTGACCAGGTCGGGATCGTCCGGCGCGTAGGTCTTGAAATGCTCGCCGCCGACCGCGTCGCCCTTGATCAGATTGCCCTGGATCGTCGCCTGCGCGACCTGGCCCTTATCAACCTGGTTGAGGAATTCGGAGAAGATTATTTCGGGTTCGCGTGGCTGTTGGCGGCTGAAGATATTGAACAACAGCAGGAACATCAGCCCCAGCACTAGCCATAGCGCAATACTGCGAGAAAACTGGTTCATGCTAATCAAGAAGTATCACGCGCGTTAATAGGCACGCAACGCCGCAATCGCTAAACGACGCTCTCACTTCGCTCACGGGCCTCAACGCGCACTGCGGCTTCGGTGGCCTTCGTGACGATCGCCGCACTCGCGCGTGCGAGCCCTGGAATCCAAACCACTTCGCCGGCGAGCGACACGATCGGGTACGTCTTGCGGCGCGTGCGCGCGAGCTTGCGATCGATAAAGACGTCCTTCACTTTGCGCGCGCCGCTCATGCCGAGCGGATGAATCCGGTCGCCACGGACGAAGTTGCGCACCACCAATCCCGCGTCCGTCAACGCGGCCGCGTCGAATATCGCGACATAGAGATTCTCCGGCATCGACGCCGATGCGTCCGCGGCGGAGAGCGTCGCGGCGCTGAACTCGAAGTCGGCCGCATCCACGATCGTCGTGCCCGACAAATTCAGCGGCACCGAAAACTCTCGCGCTGCGTCGCCGTGCGAGTCACTGGAAACAATCCGCAGCAGATTGTAGTCGCGCTCGGCGCGCCATCCGTGCGGCAGATCGTATGAGGCGCTCGGCCCCCCTTCGAGCGAGAGACTGAGGATCGCATCGACGTGCGCGCGCGCGATTCGGCGCATCGATCCGATTCGCTCGGCGAGAAACAGGCGAATCACGACCGGCTGTAGCGCGCGATCCACCGCGGCGAGCTTTGCGACGTCGAGCGCGCCGCCACGGCGCATCGCGTCGAGTTCATGCGCCGCAAGTCCCGTCACCAGCTCGTCGAGCGCGCGCATCTCGTCCGCAACT
>DASQHV010000110.1:0-5926 GCA_035631915.1 Candidatus Acidiferrales bacterium
AGCCGAGCCATGAACGATGAGCTAATCGCAAAGCGGACGGGCGCGCAACGCACTTGCGCGCGACGCGCTTGACATCGCGCGAGCGGTGCCGTGACAATCCTCGCGTGACGCACTCGCCTGGAAATTTCGCATCGCGGCGCGTGAGCGCGTCCGCCTGACTGCAGTGGCGCAGCGCACTCCCACCTGGCTCGAATCCACGGCGCTCGAGGTCGAGTCGCGGCCGACGGGCCGCTTCGCACTGCGCGTCGTGCACATCGGCAGTCACGCGGTCGAAGGCTTCATCAGGAACAACGACTTGCTGCGCGCGTCGGCGCTGACGTTTACCGTCGCACTCTCGATCGTTCCGATCCTGGCGCTGGCGTTTTCGGCGGTGAAGGGATTCGGCGGCGCGGAGCGGCTACGTCCGCTCGTCGAGCAGTACCTGGCGCTCGGCTCCTCGGGCACCTCGGCGCAGTTGATGACCTACGTCGAGAACGTCAACGCCGCGGCGCTGGGCTCGGCGGGCGGCGCCTTCCTGTTGGTGACGGTCATCTCGACGATGGGCACGGTCGAGCAGGCGCTCAACACGATTTTCAACGTGCCGCAGAGCCGCAGCTACCTGCGAAAATTTTCCGACTACCTGAGCATCCTGTTCACAGTGCCGTTCCTGATCGTCGCGGCGCTGGGTTTCACCGCGGTTTTCTCGGTTCGGATTTCGGAATTTCCGTTCATCACACAGCTGGCGCCGTACCTGTTCGTCTGGGCCGGATTCTTTTTCCTGTTCGTCTTTTTTCCGTACACCAAGGTCAAGTACGGGCCCGCGCTGATCGGATCGCTGGTGACCGCGATACTTTTTCAGCTCGCGCAGTGGGGTTACGTGCGCTTCCAGGTTGGGGTCGCGAACTACCGCGCGATTTACGGGGCGCTCGCCACGCTGCCGATTTTCCTGGTGTGGATCTACGTCGCGTGGTCCGTGATTCTGTTCGGCGCGGAGGTGACAGCGGCGGTTCAGCGCGGTGACACGCCGCCGATGCTGGGTCCGCACTCGCCGGACTTTCCTTATGCCGCGACCATGCACGTACTGCTGCGGCTTGCCGACCGCGCGCACACCGGCACCGAGGCGATCACTTCGTGGACGCTGGCGCGCGAGCTCGGCGTGGCGGAATCCGCACTGATGCCGATTCTCGACGGGCTCAAGCAGGGCGGCTACGTCATCGAGGCCGACGCCAGCACGATGCCGCGCAACCTCGGCTTATTTCTTGCGCGCGAGCCGGCGACGATTCCGCTGGGAGAAGCGATCAGATCGGTGCTGACCGATCGCGACGCCGCCGACGGCGATCCGCGCGTGAATCGGGTGCTGGCAAGGCTCGGCGCCGCGCGCCACGAGCTGTTCGATTCGATTACGCTCGAGGACATCCGCGGACCCGAAGCAGATGCCTCCGCCAAAGCGACCGCCGCGCCGGTGCGAGAACCTGCGCGCTGATCGATGGAACAGCCGGCGCCGAAATCCAGTTTCGTCACCGTCAACGGCGTGCGCCTGCACGTGCTGGACTGGGGCGGCGCGGGCGCGCCGATCGTGCTGCTGCATGCGACTGGCCTGCTCGGACGCGTCTATCGTCCGCTTGCAGAGCGGCTCTGCTCGATCGGCCACGTTTACAGCTACGATCAACGCGGACACGGCGACAGCTCATCCGCGCCCGACGGCGTTTACGATTGGGACTGGACAATGAAGGATCTAGCGGGCTTCATCGCGGCGCGCGGATGGAGCGGCGTGCGCGCCATCGGGCATTCGGCGGGTGCAACCGCTATCGGTTCGCTGGCCGCCGAGCAACCCGGCCTGATTTCGCGCGCGGTGCTGGTGGAGCCGGTGGTGTTCGAGTCGCCCGACGCACCGGAGCTCGGATGGCGCAATCCGTTCATCGAGAAAACTCTCAAGCGCAAACGAGTGTTCGATCACGTCGAGGCGATGTTCTCCAACTTCGATCGCAAGCCGCCCTACGCCACCTGGCACAAGGACATCCTGCTCGACTACTGCGAATTCGGCACGCGGCCGACGCGCGACGGGCGGCGCGAGCTGAAGTGCACGCCGGAAATCGAAGCGAAATTTTATGAGACGGCGCGCGATTTCGACGGACTCGGGAAAATCCTCAAGGCCGAAGTCCCGATGCTGGTGATGTTCGGCACGCGCGGCGACTCGCTCGGCGCGACGCTGTCGGCGCGCATCGCACGCCAGCTCAAGAACGGGCGCGTGATCGACGTGCCGGACACCGGGCACTTCATGCCGATGGAACAGCCGGAGTACGTCGCCGAGCAGGCGATAGAGTTTCTGTCCGCCAGTTAACTACCGCTCACCAGATTCCGCGCTCGGGCGAGAACCGCTGCGTGCTGCCGACGGCCGGTGGAGTCCAGGGAACGTACGCGCCATCGTGCCACGCGATCCAGCGCAACGAAGGATCTTCGAGCGGTACCGGGAACTCGTACAGCACCTGCGCGGGGTCGCCTTGCGCATCAAGCGCCTCGACGGTGACCGAGAAACCCGGCAGTTCGAAGTGCTGGCCCGCGGCAAAGCGCTCATTTGGACTGCGCACGTAACGACTGAATGCGGTCGGAAAGAATCCGCCGGGAAACCGTACCCGCAGCGAACGAGGCGCGACGCGCGTGACCTCCAGCTCGCCGCCGGAAGAGAGCGCGCGGAAGTGCCGCGGCATCGGCAGGTCACCCAGCCGATGCACGGCCCAAATCGCGGTGACGAGGTAGACTTGGTCGGGAGGGTTGATCAGCACCAGGTCCTGAGATGCGAACTGCGGATCGCTCGGAACACTGGCCATCGCGCGCTCCATCCTGGAGTTGACGTCCGCCTGGTAGGCGATTCGCGCGATCCCGAGAAACGGAGCGGCGACCACATGGTTGAGAAAGAGAAGGAGCGTTGCAACCCACGCAAATTTCTTCCAAGCACGCGGCGCCGACGAATCGGAGGATCCTGCGAAAACGAACTGCGTCATTTGTGCGAGCAGCGCCATCGATCCCAACCCGACGAAACCCAAGACTCGATTCTCCGGACCGACGGCGGCAATCGGTACCAAGGAAAGCAGCGCACCAAGTCCCCAGAACCGTGCCAGCCGATCGCGCACGACCAGCGGGATAAACAGAACCGCCAGCAACGCCACCAACACGAAACTGAAGATGCTCAGATGTAACGCCGCCGAGGAGCCGGGCGCGTAGGCCATGCTCATCTCCGCCGGGATCGGCGACCACTGTCCCATCAGCAGGAATGCAGCCCGCTGGCAAAACAAGCCGGCGAAGCCAAGCGGATTGTGAAGCGGGTCGATGTAGAAACCGGAGCCGTGCGAGCCGAAATTGCCCAGCTTGTAGATCAATGCCCACGCCGCCAGCACTGCGCCGTGAGGGATGAGCCGCACGGCCCGCTCGCGAATGCGGTCGCGGTCCACGAGCAGCGCGTAGGAAAACAGGTAGGCCGCGGTGGCCACGCCCATTTCGTAGGCGGATAGCGACAGCGCCAGCATCAGCACGCTCAGCCACCGATCGCGCGGACGCTCGTGTTTTCGCCAGCGGACGAACGCCAGCAGGCTGATGAATCCAAAGCAGCACGCAATCAAGGCGTTGCGGTTGGCCAGGTACTCCGCCGGCACGGCATGCGCGCCGTCGAGCGCGTACATCAGCGCCGCCAAGCCCGCAATCCAGTTGGCGCCCAGCACCTCACGATACAGCAACGCCGCGGCCAGGACCGCCGCGAACAGCCAGATCAGACTGTGCAGGTGCATCAGCGCGGGATGGTTCGGCCAGAGGCTATAGTCGAGCATCATCGAAAGCGTGCTCGCGTAGCGCAGAAACGCCTGATGCATGTCCGGCGAGCCCCACCACGGCATCGTGCCGAACTCCATCTGCGCGATGTTGTGCGCGCGATCGAGGTATGGCTCGAAGACCTGAATCGGCCTGGTATCGCCGTAGCCGAGAAGCGTGACGCGCTGAAAATAGTCGTCCATTTGCCAGCCGCCGCTCAGCGCCGGCGTCATCGCGACGGCCGCCAGGATGGCTGCGACCAGCGGCATCCGGCGGTGCGCGAGCGCCGTCCCGATGCCGGCAGCAACGCGCTGCGCAAACGACGTGGGCTTCGGTCGCACGGCGTCCGCTCCACGCGCCTCTCCGACTAGATCAACTGAAACTCTATCCGGCCGTTCCATCGACTTTTGCATAATAGTGAAGTAGACTAAATATATGTGGCTAACTAAAGTCAACGCAGCAAGATCGCTGCGCCGCCGGCCGCGGGACGAGCAGCGTCCCGGTCCGAGGTTCCCTTCGCGATTCTCGGCGTGTAATTGATCGGGCGATGGGCTTGCGCGAGGAAAAGAAGGCCGAGCAGCGCCGCGCGATTCTGAATACGGCGGCCGCGCTGTTTCGAAAACGGGGTTACGAAGCGACCCGCGTCCGCGACATCGTCGAGCGGCTGCGCATCAGCGAGGTCACTTTCTTTAACTACTTTCCGACCAAGGATGCCGTGATCATGGCGTTCGCGGTGGAGATGCTCGACGTCTCAATCGCGACTGTGAAACGCGAACTCGAACGCCACGATCGCAGCGTGTCCGAGCGTATTCGCAGCGTGATCCGCCAGTGGGCGACGTCGTGGGACGAGGATCCCGAGTTCCATGGCCTGGTTGCAAAGCAATCGGGGTTGATGACCGATGCGACGGGCATCCTGCGCGAAAAAGGTCTTCAACTTTACAGGCAATACGAACGACTCTTCGCCGAAGGCCAAAAGCGCGGCGAAATTCGCGCCGATCAGAAGCCGTTGCATCTCGCGGAAATGATGGAAGGGATGCTGATACTCATTGCCGGCAACTGGGTTAGCGGATGGTGGGGAAGCAGGTCCTATCCTCTTGAAAAGCGTTTCATGAATGCCATGGATGTCTTTCTGGAAGGATGCGCCGCGCCCGCGCCGGCAAAATCCCGAGCCCGCCGTCGTGGCCGCAAAGCGGGAAGACTTCGAGCGAGGTAGTCGGCCCTTTTCTTCGGCTACACCAGCCCGTGAATCTTCGCGAACGGATCCCAGTTCGCGTCGCGATGCCATTCGTATTCCATCGCGACCGCGATCTGCTCCGCCGTCTCGACGCCGTACAGGCGCGCCATCACCGCCAGCGCCATGTCGATTCCCGCCGACACCCCCGACGAGGTCGCGAACTTGCCGTCCTCGACCCAGCGCGCCTCACGGATCCAATTTACCTTCTCGCCGTTGGTCGACACCCACTTGAACGCGCGCTTGTTGGTGGTCGCGCGGCGGCCGTCGAGCAATCCGGTGCGTGCGAGGATCGCGGTGCCCGTGCAAACCGTGGTGACGACTTCCGCTTGCGCGGCGCGCGCCTTGAGCCAATTCAGGAGCACCGAGTTGGAAACTTCCTCGCGAGTGCCGATTCCGCCGGGCACCAGAATCAGATCGAGCTTGGGGCAATCGTCGAAGCCGAACTCCGCGACGGCCTTGGGTCCCTGCGCACTGGCGACCGGACCAGCGTGCTCGGCCACCGTCGTGACCTTGCACTGACCCTGCATCGCGAGCATTCCCCACGCCTCCAGCGGACCGAAGACGTCAAGCAGCTCAAATCCCTTGAACAGTACGGCTCCGAATGTCCTCTGCGACATGATTGATCTCCGTCACGGCGAATTGAGCATCGCGCGCGCCTCGCCAGTGTATATTCCGGGACGATCGTAGAGAATCAGCGGCGGCTCGATTCGCGCTTCCACGCCGCCGCCGGCGCGCGCCTCGACGAGCACGACCGTCGCGGGCGTCGAGAGCCGCGAATGCACGAAGCGGATGCGCTTGGGCTCGAGCCGATGCGCGCGCATCGTCGAGACCAGCTCGGCGACCCTTCGCGCGGTGAACACGAATGCGACGCGCCCGCCGTTGCGAGCGTAGCGGCGGGCGGCGACGACGAAG
>DASQHV010000111.1:0-7174 GCA_035631915.1 Candidatus Acidiferrales bacterium
ATCGTCGCCGGCGCCGAGGCCCGCGAGCATCGTCACCCGCGCGCCCGTGGTCATCGTGTCGTAGGCGGCCAGGTTGGCGTCGGGGCGGACGTCGAGCGCCGAGAGGAATCGATCGGAGCCGGAGAAGATCGCGCGCCAATAGAGTGAGGTCGAAGACTGCGCGTCCCAGACCGCGCGCTGATTGTAAACTTCCATCGCGTCGGCCAGCGCATAGTCGGAGGGCGACGCGAACTTTGCGATGTTGGCCGCGATCGCGAGGCCGCCGGCGTCGTGTATCGCAGCGATCAGATCGGCGGGCGCGAGGTTCGGCTTTATCGGGTCGTGAATATTGGCGCCAACGATCTCTCCGCCGCCGACCTCGAAAGCGCCGCCCGGGAAAAAAAGTATCTCGCCCGTGTAGCCGGCGATTCCGTAGTCGGTGTCGCCCGCTGTGACGCGATCTCCCAGGAAGATGAAGTCGACTTGCGCGGCCTTTGCCAGGTTCGCGGCTGCGGTCTGATCGAGGCCCGCGGCCTTTAGCTTAAGCCCGAAGACACCGCGATAGTCGCGCAGCTGTGGAAATTGCGGCACCACCGAGATGAACCGCGCCGGCGGCAGCTCCGTGCTCGGCATCGGCGAGCTGCACGCGGCGAAGATCGCGGCCGCGATCAATGCGGCAACCGTGCGCCGAAATTTACCCATCGCGTAGGTCGAGCAGGCGAGCATCAAGCAATCGAGCGTCCCTGCGCGCCATCAACCGGGATACAGGCGCCGGTGATCCAGCTCGCACGCGGCGACGCGAGCATCACGACCGCATACGCAACCTCGTCGGGACGGCCGAGCCGTCCGGCCGGCATCTCGTGGCTGATGAAATCCTTCTCGAACGCGGGATTCTCCTTGAAGCGACGCTCCCAGTTTCCGCCCGGCGCCAGGATCGAGCCCGGCGCGATCGTGTTGACGCGGATGTTCTTCGGCGCCAGCTCCCGCGCCAGCATCTTGGTGAACGAATGCAGCGCCGCCTTCGACGCGTTGTAGGTCAGCGGCCCGCCCGACTCGCGCCCATAGATGGATCCGATATTGACGATCGAGCCGCCGCCGCGTTTTTCCATCGAGGGCGCGCACAACCGCGCGAGCCTGACCGGGGCAAAGAGGTTGAGGTCGAATTGCTCTTGCCACGCCGACTCCGGCAGCTCCGCGAGCGCGCCCGGCCGCGCCGCGCCGGCATTGTTGACCAGGATATCGACGCCGCCGAACCGCGCCACCATCGCGGTGACGATTCGCTCCGCGTCCGCGGCCTTGGTGACGTCGCCCGCGAGTTCGAGCGCCTGTGCGCCGTGCGTCGAGGCGAGTCCGCTGAGCTCCTTCGCAACCGCGCCGACTTTATCTGCGTCGCGCGCGCAGATTCCGATGTTGACGCCCTCCTCGAGCAGCGCCCGCGCCATCGCGTAGCCGAGTCCGCGGGTGGCGCCCGTCACCAGCGCGGCCTTACCCTTGAGTCCTAAATCCATCTCGATTCTCCTTACCGACGCGCGCGGCGGCGCGCGCTCCGCCGCCCTTCATTTAACAGAGTGGCGGGGCGTGCATGAAGCGAATCTTTTCGTTGTCCGTGCGTGACGCGGCGGGGATTGTTTGGAGATCGCTACTTGAGTTTCAGCGGCGCCATTAGCTTGGCGTTGGATTCCTCGGTCGGGTCTCGGTCGAATTCCGGCAGAGTGCCGAGCTCGCGTAGATTCAGCCAACTCGCCTTCCTGCTCATCCAGATGTGATCAGCCGCGCGCGAAGGAAGGTCACCGTCGACGAGCCCGGCAGGTATGGCCACGGTTGGATTTCCGGCGAAGACGGCTGGCACCGGCGAGCCGCAGGTTTTGCAGAACGATCTGCGATAGGCGGGAGGCTCGCGCAGGATCGGTGCGTCGAAGAATGAGATCAGCTGCTCGCCTCGGAGCCAGCGAAACTTCTCCGCACGCACGCGGAACTCCGCGGCGAACGGGGAGCCCGTCGCGCGTTGGCATCGCGAACAATGGCAGATCTCGATATCAGTGGTCGGGCCGTCGAACTGGAAGGCGACGCTTCCGCAGAAACATTTTCCGGTCATCGCGATGCCCTCCTGACGCGTCGATTTACATCCAGTATCGCCGCGCCCCGCTGGTTTTCAATCGGTGCGGCGCGGCTGGTTGACTCTGTCCAAAAGCGGCCCTAAGCTCGATAGGCTAAGCTACCGGACGGACGGAGGACTATGGAAATTCGGGTCGAAGGCTCCCTTGATCAAGCGATGCGAGTGCTCAAACGCAAGCTGGCCAAGGAGGGCGTTTTCAAGGAGATGAAGAAGCGCGCCTTTTACGAGAAACCCAGCGTCCGCCGCAAACGCAAGCGCTCCGAGGCCCAACGCCGCCGCCGCAAGGAACAACGCCGCCGTCGCGCGTCCGCGATGTAACGACGGTAAATCTTAGAGATAGCAAATAGGCGCCGGAACACTCCGGCGCCTTTTTTCGTTGAATCGGCGTGTGCTGCTGCGCGGAGGATCGCACGCGGGGACGATCAACGACGCGCGCAGAGCCGCGCGTCGAGATCCTTCGACTACGGCAGCCTTCGCTCAGGATGACGGAAGGGGGAGAGAGATCATGAAGAGCGGAACGCGCGGAAGATCGCGCGCCGGGATTCTTCGCTCCGCGGACTCCGCTCTGGAATGCACGCGTAGGTGCGGCGCTGCGCGCAGGTCCTTCGACTCGCGCAACGCTCGCTCAGGATGACAATCAGGAAAAGTTCTAACCGGTCGAAGCCCGCACTCGCGCAGCGCTCGCTCAGGATGACGGAAAAGAGCGACGCGGCTATCCCGGCAGCGGACGCCAGGTGAAGATCACCTGTCCGCCTGCGACGTAACAGTCCAAGTCGTAGTGGGGCTGGCGCGCATCGGTGCGATGGCGCCGGAAATTCTCGACGGCGCGATGCAGCGCGTTGGGTGTCAGCGCACCGTCGACGCATTTGCCCTCGAGCTGCTGCGCGCGCACTTCGGCGCCCAGATGCACCGGCAGGCAGCGCGCGCCGCAATGCTGATCGAGCGGCCCGGCGCCCACGCAGGCGCATCGGAGGCACAGCACCACCGGCCCGCGCACCTCGCTCGGCTCACAGAAGAACTCGCGCTCCAGCCGCTCCATCCCCATCGCACACTCGCACCACGCCTCGCGCGCGCGCTCGGCCGAAAATCGGCGGATCGCGCGGGCCAGCTCGCGCATCAGAGCTTCGCTGGAACGCGGCTCGAGCGCCACAATCGAGTCTTCCTCGATTCGCATCGAGGGCCCGAGCTGCTCGGCCAGGAAATGGCGCAGGTTGATCGGCAGGCGGCTGCCCAGTTGCAAGCGCTGCATCTCCCACTTGGCGGGTTCCGCGGCGACCGCGCGGGTGCGGCTGGAGTAGGTCCGCGAGCCGCCGAAGGCCGCCAAGGTCTGCAGCCGCTCCAAGGGCGACGGCGCGCCGTACGCAAAGCGCGAAGCATGCGCGCGTCGATGAACCAGGGGACCGTTTCGCACAGGCTCAACCTCCCAGGGCTGCGAGCGCCGTTCGGCGTGCCGCGAGCGCGCCTGAAATAGCGCGCGAGGCCTTGCCGCCGGACATCGTCAGTGGCCGTTCTACCGATATTTGAATTTTGGAATTGGTACCGGAACTGAATTGGGAAGCCGCGAAATTGGAGAAATGCAGGGAAGAAAATCGGTGGGGGACGGTTACGCGTCGCATGAGGCGCGCCCAACGATGGATCGTCGACCGACGCCGGCTACGACGCCCGGCGGCGAGTTGTCCTGGGCTACCTAGACGAAAAGCGCCATCACAAATTTGCGCCATGCGCACCGGCTCTTTTCATTCAGCCCACCGGGGCCTGCTCAGCATCCGCGATGCCCGCCTGCCCGTAACCCGCCCAACCCAATCCAAGCAGCGGCTCGATGGAAATGCGCGCGTCGACTCTCTGTCAAATCCCCCGACTTGACCGTTCCAAACCGCGCGAAGTTATCAGGCCATCAAGATAAGCGATTCAATCGAGACGGCATCTTAATTAGCGCGCGGGCATAGGTCGGGCAACATTGAACGATCGATTAAGATTGGTTTCGAAACTTGACAATAGAATGTCGCCGTGCCTTTTTTCACGTTCCTTTCTGACGCGGCCGCGGCCGCAAAATGAGGTGCTCTAATGAGCTTGAATCAGATCCTCGACACTCCGATTTGCCGGCGCCTCGGAATCAAATATCCGGTCTTTCAAGCGGGGATGGGGTTTGTCGCGCACGCCGAGCTTGCCGCCGCGGTCTCCAACGCGGGCGGCCTGGGATGCATCGGGTCGGGCTCGATGGGTGCGCGAGAATTAAAAGAACAAATCCGCCGCTGCAAGGCGATGACGGATCGGCCGTTCGGCGTCGACATTCTTTTTGCCGAAGTCAAAGCCGACCCCAAAAACCCGACCGTCATCGGCTACGCGTCCAACGTCCAGCGGCTCATCGACGTCACCTTCGAAGAGCAGATTCCCGTGATCGTGTCGGGCCTGGGCAATCCCGCGGGCATCATCGAGCGCGCGCACAAGTCGGGCGTCGTCGTGATGTCGCTGTGCGGGAACGTCAAGCAGGCGCGGCGGCTCGAGGCGTCGGGCGTGGACGTCATAATCGCGCAGGGCCATGAGGCCGGCGGGCATACCGGACGCGTCGGCACGATGACGCTGGTGCCGCAGATCGTAGACGCGGTCCGAGTGCCGGTGCTCGCGGCGGGCGGACTCGCGGACGGGCGCGGACTAATCGCGGCAATCGCGCTCGGCGCCGAGGGAGTCTGGATGGGCAGCAGGTTTATCGCGTCGGTCGAGGCGTTCGCGCATCCCAACTACAAGAACAAGGTGGTCGAGATCGACGAGGAAGGCACCACGATCACGCGATGCCACAGCGGCAAGCCGTGCCGCCTCATCCGCAACAAATTCACCGACTCGTGGGTCGGACGCGAGGCGGAGATCAAGCCGTTCCCGATTCAGTCGGTCGAGTACGGTTTCCCGCTGGCGGAGAAGGCGCGCTACGAGGGCAAGATCGAAGAGGGCGGGATGGCGTGCGGGCAGAGCGCGGGCCTGATCAACTCGGTGAAGCCGGCCGGCGAAATCGTGCGCGACGTGATGCGCGAGGCACAGGCGGTGCTGGAGTCGCGCCTCGGCAGCGCCGCGACGGGGGAGCGATCGCAGGCCGCCTAGCGCGTGGCCAGCAGCGTGCCGCGCTCCGTCGCGGGAATTCCGTAGGGCCCGAACACGCTGGCGCGGTACTCGTCGTCGCGAGACGCACGCAGCAGCGCGTCGCGATCGCGCAAGATTCTGAGTTGCGCGCGGACATAGTCGACCTGCCGCTCGACTTCCTGCTTGCGCCCGTCCACGTACGACGCAAACGCCGCGGCCGAGAGATCGCCCGATTTGAGCGCGGCGTCCGCCGCCTGCGCCGCGAGCCGCCCCGTGCGCATCGCAAACTCGTTGCCCTGCCCGGTGATCGGCGAAAGATAGCCGGCTGCGTCACCCACCAGCAGCAGCCGGTCGCGCGCGACCGCACTCACGCGATAGCCGAGCGGCGCCATCGACCACTGCCGCCCCACCCGCGGCTCGCGCATCACCCGCTCGTAGAGCCACGAATCGTGCTGGCGCGCGATGCTCTCGTAGTACTCGATCGCGCCAAGCCGATCGGACTGCTTTGCGGCCAGGTCCGCCTCCAGGATGTACCGGAAGAGGCCGGGGCGGATTCGCGAGCCGCTGATCATCGCGCCGCGTGCGCCATATAGATGACGGTCCCAGGTGTTGAGCGGCGTGCCCTCGAACGAGGCGAAGAATACCGCGACGCCGATCTGCGAGAATTCCGGGTCGTCGGACTTGAGATTCAACACCCGCATCGAGGGCGCGTAGCGTCCGCCCGCGTCGACGACCAGGCGCGCCGAGTACTCGGTGCGATCGGCGGTGCGGACCGTCGCGGCGTCGGCACGGAACTGGACGTCGGTGACACGCGCGTTCCAGACCAGGCGCCCGCCCACCTCGACCAGCCGGCTGCGCAAGGCAGCGTTGAAACCGCCGCGATCAACCTGCATCGGATAAACGGCGGTGGCGATCGGATGGTAGGTCCAGGAGAGGTCGGGGTACACGTTGCGGAAGCCGGTGATCCGGTCGAGCACCCACTCGCCTTCGAACTTGAGCCCGATCTGCCCGCACTCGAATTGCGTCGCGGGCACCAGCACCTCGCCCGACGTGATGTCCTCGGCGTCCTCGCGTTCCTTGCGCTCGAGTGCCAGCACGCTGCGACCGGCCTGCACTAGCCGAATCGCTGCGGCGCATCCCGCCGGCCCCGCTCCGATTACGATTACGTCGGCGTCCATCACGTCAACCCGATACTCGCGTACATCAGCACGCGTATATCAGGCTACGGTCGTGCGCGCGACGCATAAATCTTGCGCGCCGCGCGGGGGCGGTTTATTTGCCGAATACGTTGGTGACCAGCTCGGTGTCCAGGTATTCGGTCACTTCGACGATCTTGCCGTTCGCGAACTTAAAGATGTGACAATAGGTATTGTTGTAGGGCTTGCCACCCTTGGTCATCGCCTTGCCATGCGCCTGCATCGCGACAAAGTCCCCGTCGGCGATCAGATTGTAGGGCGTGAGCGCGATTCCGTCCGTCAGCGCGGCCATCAGCGGAGTGAGCAACCTCGAAATCAGTTCCTGCTTGCCGTTGAACGTTCCGGAAAAACGCGTCTTGCCCATGAGCGTATAGCGCAAGTCGTCTGCCATCGCGCCCAAAAACGCGTCGGCGTTGCCGGCGGCCAACTGGGTAAACATGTTGCGGATTGCTTCTTTGTTTTCAGCTGCACCCATCGGACTCACCTTCCTCGTTGATTTGCGGCGCGACGGCTAGCGCGCGCCAGATTTTGAACTGTCTGCTCGACCATCTGCGACCGGACTCGCGTCGCCGCACAGATACTTGCGGTAAACCTGGAGCGCCGGATCCTTGGCGGCGTCGACGGTGCTCTTCGTGTCGTTGCGCCAGTTGCCGGCCTCGACGCACATGTACTTGAGATTTCGCGCGCAGTCGTAAGCGTCCTTCATCAGACCGACTTTGCCGATATCTTCCGCGCGAGTCACGTCCGCGCTCTCGTTGAAATAGACCAGCCCGTCGTTGCCGCGATAGACCGACGCGGAGTCGAGGTAGGC
>DASQHV010000112.1:0-2281 GCA_035631915.1 Candidatus Acidiferrales bacterium
TCGAGCGCAGCGATCGCGTCGTCGCGCGAATCGAAGTGCGAGAGCCAATTCTCGATCACGTCGCGCAACTCGACGCGGTTGTCGCGGCGGCCGCGCGCGCTCTTGAAGCGCGGGTCGTTGGCCAGTTCCGGCATCTTCATGGCCTTGACGAGTTGCGGCCATTGATGCGGCACGACGGTGATGAACACGTATTGGTCGTCGCGATAGTGATAGATGCCGGTGGGACCGCCGTCGGGATGCAGCGAGCCGCTGCGCCGCGGCTGGTACTTGTCGCCGCGCAGAGAAACCGATGGCACCGTGGCCTCGTGCATGTGGAAGTAGGTGTCGAGCAGCGAGGCGTCGAGATATTGGCCCTCGCCGGTGCGCTCGCGATGAATCAGCGCAAAGCCCACCGCCATCGCGGCCGCGACGCCGGTGGAGACGTCGCCGATCGCCATCGTGGTCATCGCGGGGGCGCCGTCCGCGTCGCCGATACCGTTGGTGATTCCCGCATACGCCTGCCCGATAAAATCGTAGCCCGCCTTGAACGACAGCGGTCCGGTCTGCCCCGCCATCGAGATCGAGCACATGATGATCTTCGGATTTATTTTTTTGATCCGCTGGTAGGAAAAGCCCAGCCGATCGATCACGCCGGGCGCGAAATTCTCCACTACGACGTCGATTTTAGGAAGCATCGCCTCGACCACTTCACGCGCACCGGGCTTCTTCAGATCGATCGCCAAGCTGAGCTTGCTGTGATTGTGCTGCAGATAGTAGGTGCTGTGGGTCGAAGCCTGATGCTCCGGGGCGCGCGGCTTCAGCCCGCCGCCGCGGACCCGATCGCCCGACGGCGCGAGCTCCAGCTTGATAACCTCCGCGCCCATCTCGCCGAGCAGTCGCGTGCAGGTTGGTCCGGCGACGAACTGCGTGAAATCCAGCACCCGATAGCCTTCGAGCATTCGCGGCGGGTTCGGCATAGATCGATTCTCCCGATTGGCGCTCAGATTGAGTTTCTGTCGCGGCGACTCAGCTTGCCTTCCTGAGCGAGGCGCTCTTGTCGACGATGCACGCGAGCAGATCGTCCCACGATTTCACGAAACTCTCCGCGCCCTCTTTCTGCAACTGTGCGGCCAGCGCGTCGAGATCGATGCCGGCCTTGGTGAACTCCGCGAGCGTGGTCTCGGCGTCGCCGCCGTCGCGCGGGAGCTTCGCGCCAAGCTCGCCGTGGTCGGCCATCGCCTTCAGCGTATTCTCGGGCATCGTGTTCACCGTATGCGGCGCCATCAGCGCCTTGATGTACAGGATGTCCGAGCTCTTGGGATCCTTGGTGCCGGTGCTGGCCCACAGCAGGCGCTGCGAGCGCGCACCGAAGTTCAGCAGGCGCAGCCATCGATCCGAGGTGAGCAACTCGCGATAGGCTTTGTAGATCCGCTTGCTGATCGCGATGCCAAGCCGGTCGTGGAACGCCGGCGGAAGTTTCTTGGCGATGGCGACGTCCCAGCGGCTGACGAATATCGACGCCACCGAACCGACGCGAGGGTTGAGTCCGGCGGCGACGCGGCGTTCGATGCCGCGGATGTAGGCCTCGGCGGCAGCGATGTATTGCTCGCGCGAGAACAGCAGCGTCACGTTGACCGGCACGCCGGCGAAGATCGCCTCCTCGATCGCGGGAACTCCCTCGGGGGTGCCGGGAATCTTGATGAACAGATTCGGTCGCGCGGCGCGCGAAGACAGATCCTTGGCGGCTTTGACGGTGCTGGCGGTGTCGTACGCGAGCTTCGGCGAGACTTCGAGCGAGACCCAGCCGTCGACCGAGTTGCTGCGCTCATGGACCGGGCGGAACAAGTCGGCGGCGCGCGTCAAATCCTCCAGGGCCAGGTCGAAAAATAGCTGCTCGCCATGCTTGCCGGCGGCGGTCTTCGCGACGATCGGCTTGTCGTAGTCGTGGCTGTTCTTTATTGCGTTGTCGAAGATCGTCGGATTCGACGTAAGGCCCGTGACCGAGAGCTCGTCGATGTAACGCTTGAGTCCGCCGCTGTCGAGCAGGGCGCGGGTAATGTTGTCGAGCCAGATGCTCTGGCCGGCATCGTGCAGTTGCTTTGTCGCGTTCATGATTCCTCCGCTGGGCGGCGGGCGTTACGAATCCCCGCACGTCGTCTCGAACCTGCGCCGCTAGAATACCAAGAGACGTATCAATTAGACCACAGCGCAAGGGCGAAATGCTTCCACGCGGAAGAGGCGGCGCGGCGAGGTCGAAACGAGAGGTGCGGGCGTGACGCCATGGCCCCGGCGTACCGATGTG
>DASQHV010000113.1:0-3966 GCA_035631915.1 Candidatus Acidiferrales bacterium
CGATCAATGGGGCGTCGAGCTGGGCAAGGTGCTCGCGCAGAAAATCATTCCCGAACTCGAGTCACCGACCGAGCCGCCGCTCGCACACGACAGCTCCACCAACACGCTGATTCGCCGCTACCGCGCGCGCCGCAAGGGATAAGTGCACTCGCGACGTTTCACGCTGTTTGCTCGTCGGGCGGCTTGACCGCGCGAAACTGGACCAGCAGCGCTACATCATAGATAGCCTTCAGCACGCCGCAGCAAATCAGCGGCCATCCGAACGACGAATTGGCGAGCATCGCGCCCGACGGCAGTGGCGCGACCGCAGACGCCAGGCTGCGCGGGATGTTGGTCACCGTCGCGGCGGCGGCGCGCTCCTCCGGTGGCACCACCGCCATCACGTACGATTGGCGCGCGGGCACGTCCATCTGCGACATCGCGGCGCGAATCAGCAGACACGCCATCGTCAAGCCCACCGTCGGCATGAACGCCGCGATGATTATCAGCGCGTTGGCCGGAAGATGCGTGAACACCATCGTGTTGATCCGGCCGAACCGCGCCGCCAGGGCCGACGACAGAAATTGCGACATCGAGCCGAGCAGGCCCGCCGCGAAAAAGAACGTCCCCGCAGCCTGGATCGAGACGTCGAAGCGGCGGAACAGCCACAGCGCGAGCAGCGACTGGATTACGAAGCCGCCGCCGAACGCGTCGATGCTGAACAGCGCCGACAGCCGCAGCACCACTGCTCGCGACTTCGCCAACGGTGCGGATTTCACGCTTTCGCGCCGCGCCTCAATCGCCGGGGACAGGCGCCAGTAAACCGCGAAGGCCATCACCGCGATCGCCGAGTACGCCATGAACCCCGACCTCAGTGCCGACGCCAAATTCCATCCGTGCCGCGCCGCCAGCACTGCGGGTATTCCGCTTGCCAGCGCGCCGAGCGCCCCCGCCAACGCGCCCGCTACATTATATAGAGCGAACATCGCGGTAAGGGCGGTGGGCTCCGCGGCTTCGGCCACCGCCGCCTGCTCGATCGGCAGGAACAGGCTCACGTCGCGCGCCGACGGATTCAGCGTTCCGATCACCGCGACGACGAACAGTGGCCAGAAGCTGGTCAGGTGCGCGAAACCTGTGCCCGTCGCGAGCATCAGCGCACACGCCGCCAGCAATACGCGCCGTCGACCTAACCGATCCGTCGCCAGCCCGACCCACAGCGTCAGCGCGGCCGAGCCGAGCAGCGTGCCGAATACGATCGCGCCGACGCGCACCGGGCTGAATCCGATCGCCGTCAGATACCCCGGCAGCAGCACGCTCACCGCGCCGTCGGCCAGCCCGCGCATCGCTCGCGTGATCAACAGCAACCTGGCGTCGGCGGTCGCGCTCTGCGGGTACCATCGTTTGAGTGGAGTCGCCATTGCGATTCAGCGGCTTGGTGTATACCGCGCCTACCGGCCCGGCAAGCAAGCGGCTTGCCTCTGCGAGCGCTTAGTTTTATCTGAAAGCAGGCGCGCAAGGAGACTGTCATGTTTTTTCGCGAACTGAACCGCGGCAAATGCAAGACCTACATGCTGGGATGCGAACGCACCCACCGCGCCGCCGTCATCGACCCGCTGAAAGACAACACCGGCCGCTACATCGCCGTCGCCGCGTACTTCGGCTACCGAATCGAATACGCGATCGATACTCACACCCACGCCGACCATCGCAGCGGCATCTGGGACCTCGCCGACTTGACCGACGCCAAAGTCGTGATGGAACAATATGCGCCGGCGCCGCACGTCAACCTCCACGTCAAGCATGGCGACGCGATCGAAGTCGGCGATTTGCGCCTCAAGGTGCTGTTCACACCCGGCCACACTCCCGACGGAATCAGCCTCTACGTCGACGGCCGCGTGTTCACCGGCGACACGCTGATGATCGGCGGCACCGGACGCGCGGATTTTGTCGGCGGCGATCCGGGTGCGCAGTACGACGGTATCGTCAACAACCTATTCACGCTGCCCGACGAGACGATTGTCTTCCCCGCCCACGACTACCGCGGCAATCAACACTCGACGATCGGGATCGAAAGAACCACCAACCCGCGCCTCGCCGGACGCTCGCGCGAGCAATACATCGACATTATGAACCATCTCGGCTTGGCGCTGCCCGACAAAGTCCAGGAAGCGCTGCAGGCGAATCAGTCGGCGATTGAGGACGACTCGATAAAGTTCCCCGACGTCGCGCAGCTCAGCAACATCCGTCAGATCTCGGCCGCCGAACTTCAGGGACGCGTCGCCGGCGCGAACCCGCCGCTTCTGCTCGACGTGCGCGAGCAGGAGGAATATTCCGACGAGCTCGGCCACATCCACGCCAGCCGCCTCATCCCGCTGAAGACCTTGCCGGCCAGGGCAATGGCCGAGCTTGGCGATCACAAGAATTCCGAGATCGTCGCGATCTGCCGCGCCGGTGTGCGCAGCAGCACCGCGGCCGCGATCCTCACCGCGCTCGGCTTCGAGCACGTCTCCAATCTGAAGGGCGGGATGCTCGCGTGGAACGAGGCGGGTCTGCCCGTCGAGCGTTGACGGCGTCGACGTCGTCGTCATGCCAGGCCTGTATCCCGAAATCGAACCCTACGAGCACGCGATGCTCGAGGTCGGCGACGGCAACCGCATCTACTGTGAGACCTGCGGCAATCCACGCGGCAAGCCGGCGGTCGTTCTTCACGGCGGCCCGGGTTCGGGATGCACCCCGTGGCATCGCAGGCTGTTCGACCCGGATGCGTATCGGATCGTTCTGTTCGATCAGCGCGGATGCGGCCGCAGCACGCCGCATGCGAGCGCACCTGACACCGACCTCGCGTGCAACACCACGTCGCACCTGCTCGCGGACATAGAGTTGCTGCGCGAGCACCTCCACATCGATCGATGGCTCGTGCTTGGCGGCTCGTGGGGCAGCACTCTCGCGCTCGCCTATGCCGAGAGACATCCGGATCGCGTCAGGGAAATAATTCTGTTCGGGGTCACGACCGGACGCCGCAAGGAGTTCGACTGGGCGTTCCGCGGCGGCTTTGCCGACCTGTTTCCCGACGAGTGGCAGCGTCTGCGCGACGCCCTGCCGGTCGCCGACAGAGACGGCGACATCGTCGCGGCGTACGCTCGACAGCTCAATCATCGCGACGCCGCGATTCGCGAGCGCGCCGCCTTGGCGTGGTGCACGTGGGAGTCCGCGACGCCGGCATGGCCCCCTGCTCACGGTCTCTCGCCGCGCTTTACCGATCCTGCATTCAGAATGGCGTTCGCGAGAATCGTCACGCACTACGTTGCGCACAACGCATGGTTGGAAGATGGCGCCTTGCTCCGCGGCGCCGGCGCGCTGGCGAACATTCCCGGTATCATGGTGAACGGTCGCTTCGATTTTCAGGCGCCGATCGGATGGGCACATGAGTTGAAGCGCGCATGGCCCGGCGCGACGCTGGTTGTCGTCGACGACGCCGGGCACGACGCCTCCGCCGCCAGCATCGCGCGGGAACTGATCCGCGCAACCAGCCAGTTCGCAACCCGCCGACCCGCTCGCTGACGCCAGCCCTCTCGGGCATATGCGCCGCATTTTCTGCATGTTATGAAACCACGCGGCGACGCTTCCCCTGGTTGAAGGTCCCTGCCCGATTGCTTCCGGGCGCGATCTTCGTCGCCAGCACAATGATTGAGTACTTGCGAAAGTTCGCCATCACAGCCGCCAGCTTGGCGATGACGCTGCTCATCGCGCAGCTTTGCCAGGCTGCCGACGCGAAGGGCCTCGCGGACAGCATCCCGCAATCAAGCAAGCTGCTCGCGCTGGCGGCCACGAAGTTTCCGAATCTCACCCATGCCGAACGCGCGATGGTGTGGTTTTCCGACATCGAAAATATCGCGCGCGGTAATGCGGCGTTCGCCGGACCGAGCACGAACCCCGACGATCCATCGAACGATCCGAAGGGCGCTGAACACTGGGACCATCCGCGCG
>DASQHV010000114.1:0-2233 GCA_035631915.1 Candidatus Acidiferrales bacterium
CGCGGCACCGAGCGCTTTTTTCGACCGGGCTACGCGATGCACCTGGTGTCGGAGTGGATTCCAGCGCTCGAGGGCGTGAAGGAGAAACTCGAGCGCGGCGCGCGCGTCGCGGACGTCGGATGCGGTCACGGCGCGTCGGTAATCCTGATGGCCAAGGCGTTCCCGAAGTCGCAATTCTTCGGCTTCGACTACCACGAACCGTCGGTTCTGCGCGCACGCGAAGCCGCACGAGAGGCCGGCGTTGCCGACCGCGCAAGGTTCGAGCGCGCGACGGCGAAAACCTACCCCGGGACCTTCGACCTGGTCGCGTTCTTCGACTGCCTGCATGACATGGGCGACCCGGTTGGCGCGGCGGCGCACGTTAAGACCACGCTCGCCAAGGACGGAACCTGGATGGTGGTCGAGCCGTTCGGCAACGACCGTCTGGAAGACAACCTGAACCCCATCGGCCGCCTGTTGTACGCAGCATCGGCAAACATTTGCGTGCCTGCGTCGCTGTCGCAGGAAGTCGGCGCGGGACTCGGCGCCCAGGCGGGTGAGGCGCGCCTGCGCGAGGTGCTTGGCGCCGGCGGTTTTTCGCGCGTGCGTCGCGCCACCGCCACGCCGTTCAACCTGGTGCTGGAAGCTCGCCCCTGATACGCGGCAGCTTCGCCCAGGGTCTCAAATGAAAACGGGCGGGCAGCGAAATGCTGCCCGCCCGTTGATCTCACTAAATTTCGCGCCACCGTCAGAAGGCGACTATCTCACCCTTCTCAACCAGCCGCACCGGCACGCCGTCCAGGATCGACGGTGCCGCCGCCTGCGCTTCCGGCGTGAGCTTCTTCACGTACACCTCGATCGCCGCCTCGCCCGGCTGATCGCCGATGCCGATTCCCGTCCCGACCGTCCCCGGAATCGACGTCAACTGCGCCTCGTGCTTGTCGCGAACCGACGTGGCCGAAGTGACCGCTCCCTGCGATACCACCTCGCCTTGAGGCTCCGCTGCAGGCGTCCCTTCATTCGCCGACGACACGTCCATCAGTGCGCCCGCAGTCATTTCGTTGCAGCCCGCGGTCATCGTGACGTGCAAGCCGTTCAGCACGTCATTGATTGGATTGGCCAGAATCGAACCGTCCTGTGAACCCGCGAATAGCAGTCCGACGGCCTGTGGGCACGCCTGCTGCGTAACCACCAACGATCCTGAGTCGCCGGGGCCGCCGAACCCGCCATTCTGGTCTCCCTGGATCATGATTTGGCCAATGAAATTCGCCGGCCTGATCTTGCCACTCAACTTGTCGTAGCCGACCGTGGCGTTGATGTTTACGCCCGTTATCTGTCCGAACGTCAAGCAGGTCGTGCGACCCATCTTTTGGACCTTCAAACCGAGCGTCGGTGCGACTGTGGTACCGGCGATGGGACCGATATTCTTGATGTTGGTGTCGACGAATCCGACCCTGACAGCGGCGACGGAGGCGTCCACGGTGTTGAGCTTCCGCGGGGCGAACAGCAGCTTCACGCTGCGATTGAAGAACGCAACCGTGTCGCCCGCCACCTGTGTGCACTGCTTGTCCACCAAGCCGGGTTCCGTAACCAAGTCGCCGAACTGTGCGTGGTTCAGGAGCCCGATGACGTGATTGTTGCTGAGCACGTACAGGCTGATCGGATCCTGCACGACCGCGCCCAGCGTTCCACTCGCGCACTCCTCGCTGCGATGGTGCACTGTGAACAAGTTGATGTTCCCGCCAGAGGTCCCCATCGGCACCGGCCGCGGGATTTTTGCTGTCTGATCGCACTGCACCGGCTGCGCGAGCGCAGGCGCCGCGACGAAGCCCATCGCGAGCGCGCACACCCCGAGCACGATCGCCGTCGTCCGTCCTATCTTGCTCATCACTCCCCCTCCACTCTTCTCAGTCACGCGGCCGGCGGCCAGCCTCCCCTACGTGTGAAATCGGCGCCCCGTCGTGACTACATGATGTTAGAAAATCACGTCAAAAAGTTATATTCATCCGACGACCGAGGCAATACTTCGCCCGCAAAAGCCCGGATTTGCCGGTCTTGGCTAGTCTCTGAAGGTAAAGATTGACGAAAAGACTCGATGCTAGGCAGGGTGCTCAGAAGAGCACCCGAAGTCAAGATACCCCCCTCTTGGGGGTCGTTCAGTGCGAATCTTGCAGCGTCAAATCGTTGGATGCCGGTCCTTCCACGGCCGCGCCACCTCGAACTGGGCGGCCAGCGCGATTATCCCCGCCTCGTC
>DASQHV010000115.1:0-2337 GCA_035631915.1 Candidatus Acidiferrales bacterium
CGGATCGGCCCGTTGACGACCATCACCGGCGTGGCGCCCCAGGTAGTGGCCATGATGCCGTGGATATTGAACTCGTCGGTGCAGACGGCTTCCAGAGCCGCTATCACGACCGGCAGGTATTCAGGACGGCATCCCGCCATCACGGAGTTGATGGCAATTTTCTCGACCGACACCGGCGCGAGATTTGGCGGCACGATTGCGACAGTGTCGCGCGGGTCGCGGCGCGTCCCGGTCAGCATCCACATCACGCGCTCGGGCGTCGGCGGCACCACCGGCAGGCCGTCGGTCAGGCCGCGCTCGAACATGAATTCGAAGACGTCTTCCGCGTCACCCAGTTCGATTCGCCGCGCCACCATCCGATCGCCGCGCGCCTCGGCCTCGAGCCGCTCGGCTATTCCCGGCTCGACTGACTTGGAGCCGCATCCGGGCCGCGACTCGGGATGCGCCTTCCAATCGATCGAGGGCGCAGGCGCGCCTGACAGTCGCGCCATCTCCGCGAACATCTCGCGCCAATCGTCGCGCCCAAATCCGATGAAGCGGCGCTGCTCGACGCCGCCGGCGTCGGCGAGAATAATCGTCGGCACGGTGTCGAGATCGTACGCGAAGGAAACCTTGAGCGCCGAGTCGTCGAGCATCGGCGTCGTCAATCGGTGACGCTCGATCAGCTTCGCGTTGCCCGCCGCGTCCTGCCCGATTGCCCAAATCGCGATCGACTTGCCGAATGCCCGATGGGCGGCTTCGATCAGCGCCATCGACATCCCGCAGGTCGGGCAGTCCTCCTTGACGAAACACAGCAGGGTCGCACGACCCGAGGGAAATGAATATGCAGAGCCGCGCGAGTCGGGCAGCTCAAATTTCGGCAACGGCTTTTGTGATGCGTTCATCTCGCGACGCGGAGTGACCCGCGCCTGCTACCATGCAACATCGCGGCCCTCCGCGTCGAGCGTCAGTTCGCGGGTGCGGCAGTCGGCGATGAACTGATTCCGAGTGCGGCCGCTTCGGGCAGCGTGGCAAAGCGATGCGCCCGCGCGGAATACAGCTCGACCGCGGCAGTAATGTTCGAGCTGCCGTCGATTCCGCCGGCGATCAGCACGTCGCCGCCGTCGAGCAGGGTCGCGGTATTCTCCAAGCGTGCGACGTTGGTGCGGCCGACGCGCGAGAACCGATTCCACGCGGGGTCGTAGACCTCGCCGTCGCGCATGCCGACGATCGTCGGACCCTGCATCACCCACCCGCCGACCACCAGCACCTGTCCGTTGTCGAGCAGGGTTGTCGTCGGCAGGTAGTGCGGCGCGCCCATCCTGGCGGTCGCCGCGAACAAGCCAGATTCGGGATCGTAAAACTCCGCGGTGTCGAGCGGCGTCAGCGAAGCCAAATTGGGAGCAATCCCGGCGGTCAGAATCTGGCCGCTCTTGCCGCCGACGATCAACGCGCGTCCGCTCTGCAACAGCACCGCCGCGGCGCCGACGCGAGCGTTTACCATCCGTACCCGCAGCGGCGTGAAGCGGCTCGTGGCGGGATCGAAGATTTCGGCAGTGTCGTACGCAATGTAGCCGCCGGGGCGATCGCCGCGCCCGCCGCCCGCGATCAGCACGGCGCCATTCAACAGGCGCGTCGCGGTGTGCGCGATTCGCGGCTGATATAGATGTCCCGCGCGGCTGAACGTTCCGGCGGCTGGATCGTAAATTTCAGCCGAGTCGAGCGTATGCGTGCCGTTGTCGCTGCCGCCGGTGACGAGCACCCGGCCGTCGCGCAGCAGCGTCGCGGTATGCCCCTCGCGCGGCGTCGTCATGGAGCCGGTCGGACTGAACGTGCCGGTTGACGGATCGTAAATCTCGGCGCTGGCCAGTTCCGCGCGAAAGCCGACGTTCTTGACGCCGCCGATGAGCAGCACGCGCCCGTCGGTGAGCATCGTGATGGTTTGGCCTTCGCGCGCGTCGTTCATCGCGCCGGTGGGCGTGAAGCTGTGCGCCACCGGATCGTAAAGCTCGGCGCTGGAGAGCACGCCGCCGACCTGCCCGTTCGAAGTGCCGCCACAAATCAGCACACGGCCGTCGCGCAGCCGAATCGCCGCGGCGTCGGCGCGCGGTGTCGTCATGGAGATATCGCCGCCGACCGTTGCGATCCGTGCGCCCTCCGGATTTGTGACGTAGGTAGGCGCTTCGGCGCCGCTGCCGCCTCCGCACGCGGCGAGCCCCAGCGCCGCCAGCAGCGTAATCGCAAAGTATTGCGCGAAGTATCGGCAGTTCATGCGGTTGCCCGCGGGAAATAATAGACGTGGAAGGCGGCAATGAATAGTTGAAGATTCAAGGAAGGCGCGAGGGGCGGTCGCGCGGC
>DASQHV010000116.1:0-2889 GCA_035631915.1 Candidatus Acidiferrales bacterium
CGCATCATCAAGGATGCGTCGGGAACGTTGCGCCTGATCGTCAACAACAAGACGGCGCCGTGGGAGGACCTGCCCGCGCGTTACTGCGACGAGATCCGCCAGATGCCGGGGGCCGCTGCATGCGTCGGCGTCACCGGATGGTTCGCGACCTGGCGCGACGTGAGCGAGCCGGTGTTCGGTTCTGCCGCGGGTCAGGAGATCTCCGACGTCTTCCCCGACTACCGCTTGAACGATCAGACTCGCGGCATACTCGCGAAGGAACGCCGCGCCGCCGTCGTCGGCAGCGTGTTGATGAAAAAATACGGCTGGAAAATCGGCCAGCAACTTACCCTCCGCGGCACCGACGCCGGCCACATGCAGATGACCTTCATCGTTCTCGGGACGATCGACTCCAAGCACTATCCCAACACCTTCCTGTTCCGCCGCGACTACCTGATGGAATCGCGCAAGGCCAACGGGATGGGCGACGAAGACATCGCGTGGAACATCATCGTGCGCGCGGACAGCGCCGCGACGCTGGCGCCGCTGGCCAAACAGATCGATGCGCACTTCAAGAACTCCGACTACGAGACGCGCACGATGACCGAGAGCGACGCGCTCGCGTCGGGCCTGTCGGCGCTGGGCAACGTCAGGGGCATCGTGCTGTCGCTATGCATCGTCGTGCTGCTGACGGTTCTGCTGATCGCGGCTAATTCCACCGTGATGATGGTCCGCGATCAGGCCGGCGACGTCGCGGTGATGCGCGCGCTGGGTTTCAGCCGCATCAGCATGACCGCATTGCTGTTTGGCGAGTGCAGCGCGATCGGATTCGTCGGCGGCCTCGTCGGCGCAAGCGCCGCATGGTGGATGTTCTCCGACGGCGTCAACCTCGGCGCCGCACTTGGAGGCAACGGCGCGCTGTGGGTCACGCCCGCGCAGACTCTCGGCGCGCTGCTGGTGGCCGTCGCGGTCAGTCTCGTCAGCGGTATCGTGCCGATCTTCGAGGCGCTTCGGATTCCGCCCGCGATGGCGTTCCGCAAAGTCGTCTGAACCCCGCGCGTGGCGCGTTCGCTACGACTGCTTCTTCGCGCCCGGCAGAAAGTCGTCCAGCGGCACGCCGAGACTGTTCAGCGCCCACGAGACCATATTGTATTGGCCGACGGTAAACACCGCGTCCATCATCTGTTCGGTGTTGTAGCGCTCGGACAGCGTCTGCCAGGTGGAATCCGACACCACGGAATTTTCGCGCAAGTCGTCTGCCGCCTGAAGCAGCGCCGCATCGTGCCGATCCCAGCCGGCCTTGGGCCCCTTCGCGATGCGATCGATTTCATCGTCGGTGAGTCCGACGCCCTTACCGATCCGCACATGCTGCTCCCATTCGTATTGCGCCTGGTTCAACCATCCGATGCGAAGAATCAGGATTTCGCGCTCGCGCGGCGGCAGCGTCGAGCGTCCAAGTATGTACGCACCGAAACGCGAAAAACTGATCGCGAGCTTCGGATGCTGCATCAGCACCCGGAAGATATTCAGGACCTGGCCGTTGACCTTGTTCCGGTCGCCCATTTCGCGCTCCTCGGGGCTCAAGGTCGAAAAATCGCGGAACGGAATTCGCTGTTTTCTTGAAATCACTGCTCCCCTCCAACTTGTTTTCTTATTACGCAGCGGCGTCGCCCATCGTCACGACAATCTTTCCGATTTGCGCGTTACTAAGCATGTACGCATGCGCATCGGCAATCCGCTCGAACGGATAAGTGCGGTCCAGCACCGGCTTCAGGAGCCGGGTCGCGAACGCGGCCAGCATGTCGTGTGCGAATCGCTCGCTGCACTGCAGCGCCTCCTCGGGCGAGCGCGTGCGGAACGTCACGCCGATGATGCTCGCGCGCTTGCGCGCCACCTCGTCGAGGTTGCACTCGCCGACGTTCCCCCCGTTTCTGCCAACGCTGACCAAGCGTCCCTTGATCGCCAACACCGTGATGAGGTCGGCGAGCATCGGCCCTCCGACCTGATCGATGATCGCATCGACGCCGTTCTTGCCGGTCGCATCCATCACCTCGTCAACCCATCCGGAGCGGCTCGCGTCAATCGCTTCGGTCGCGCCCAGAGCGCGCAGTGCAGCGGCTTTGCCCGCGGACCGGGTGATCGCGATCACCGGGTTGGCTCCGACGTACTGCGCTATCTGGATCGCGGCGGTTCCCACTCCGGAAGAGCCTGCGGTGATCATCACTGATTCGCCCGCCTTGACCGCTGCGTTGGTCACGATCGCGTCGTGCGCGGTGACAAAGACGTTGGGAATCGCGGCGGCCTCGGCAAACGACAGCCCCTCGGGAATTCGCATCAGCGCGCGCTGATTCACCGAAATAAAGTCTGCGTACGACCCGTTCGCACGGCCCATCACGCGATCGCCTGCGTGCCAACGGTCGATTCCGGCGCCCAGCCCCGCGATGACGCCAGCGAATTCGCCGCCCGCGCGCATCGGCCGCAGCGCGGGATTGTCGGAGCGAATGAGCGGGCGCGCGAGCAGTTCGCCGCGATTCGTTCCGGCGGCGCGAACCTCTACCAGCACCTCCCCGCTGCCGGGGTTGGGCGTTGGAACCTCGCGAAATTCGGCCACTCCTCCCTCGGGCCCTGGCACTATGAACAGCGCCTTCATCGTTCCCGTCTTCAAATAGCGCGGCGCGGCCTGTTTGCGCCACCGCTCAAATGGCAATATCGAGCGTGCGGCGGTTCCAGCATCTCGGACCGTCGGAGGTGTTGTGATGAGCAATTCGGATCGTCGAGCGCAAACCGTCGCCATCGTCGGCGCGGGAGAAATGGGTGCGGCGGTCGGGGCGCGGCTGCGAGAATCGGGCGCGCGCGTCGTCACGACGCTTCGCGAACGCAGCGTGGATAGCGTCGAACGCGTCCGGCGCG
>DASQHV010000117.1:0-4195 GCA_035631915.1 Candidatus Acidiferrales bacterium
TCTAACGATCGCGCCGCAAGCGCAACATAACTGCTAACCGAACGGGCGGAGTCATCGCGACTCCGCCCGTTTCATTTCCGCGCGCGGTCCATCCTAGTTTGTCATTCTCGAGCGAAGCGAAGAATCCCGGATCTTTCTCGGTGTCGGCATGAGTCTCAATTTCAGACCGCGCGTAAGATCGCGCGCCGAGATTCTTCGCTCCAGCAGCTTCCACTCAGAATGACACAAAGAGTGCGTTGTCCCGATGAACTGCGGACGCGGGCTTCGCCTCCTAACTGCGCGAAAGTTCTAACAGGCGCCGCGGCCGCATCCGAAACTTCTTCTGTAACAGGTGCAGGGGCTGGCCCCTGCCGACGCGCGATCTTCCGCGCGTTCCGCTCCCCCTCCGCAACTATACCGATTGTACGAATTCAGTCAGTCCGTGTAGCCGCATCGGCCACGTTATGAGATCAGTTCTTCTTGCAACTGAGGTTAGAAAATTTGATGTACCCCAGTCCTAGAATCGACTGACCAAACCAGATCTGTCGGTGCAGTCTCTCTCTAGCTCCCCGATTTTTCCATATTTCACTTATATTTTTTCCCTTATTCGGCGCACCCTTAGCGCATTTGAATTAGACCGTTTGACGTCAAATATCATTTGATCTAATGAAATGTTCGACCGAATATCTCGGCTCCCAACGGATTGGGGATTCAGGAGGGCTGCCATGGTTAGGGGACTCACACGACATTTCTCACTCACAACGGCCGTCGCAGCCTTCGCGCTGATCGCTGCAATCTCGTGGCCGACGTCGGCGCGCGCGGAGGTCAAACCCGGGGATTTGATCACCGTCCAGAACGCCGCCAAGGTCAAGGACATCACCTCGCCCGGCACCTTCTACAAGGTGATGCACGGCATGACGATGAAGATCATGCCGACCGGCCGCATCGACTGGCCGCCGCCGTACAAGGACGCCACCGAAAAATATTCCGCCCAGGTCAGGCTCGCCAATGACCGCCGCGGAATCGTCGGCTACGTCGCGGGCCTGCCGTTCCCGATGCTCGACGTGAACGACCCCAACGTCGCGACCAAGATCATGTGGAACAACGCGTTCCGCCCGATCTTCACCGACGACTACGATCTGCGCTTCTTTGACTGCGAAAGCGTTTACTCCGAGGCCGGCAAGAAGCAGACCTCGCAGATCGCAAACTTCCAGGTCGGCCACTACGCCGGCTACAGCCTCGTCGGCCGCACTGAAGTCGATCCGATGCCGTTCGATCCCGACTTCAAGGTGACCGGCCGCTACTGGCTGTTCGGGCTCTATCCGATTCTCTCGCCGCAGGAAATCAAGGGTACCGGCTTCGTCCGTTGGCGTTACGCCGATCCGATGAAGGGCGACGACGTGTGGGCGTTCCTGCCCCAGTCGCATCGCCTGCGCCGCCTCAACGAAACCAGCCTGAGCGATTCGACCGCTCCCGGCACCGCCGCGCACGCCTGGGATCCGGATCACTACACCGGCTTCAATGCCAAGAACGAGGAGTACAACTACAAGTTCCTCGCCGACAAGCGAATCCTGACGGTTGCGGAAGCGATGCACTCGCCTGAAATCCGCTGCGAAACCGACAACGGCGCAAGCGCCTGCCCTGAAGGATGGGAGCTGCGCAACAACTACGTGATCGAGGCGACCCCCACCGCAGACCGCGCTTCGGGTGCGCGCGATTCGAAGACCATCGTGTATGTGGACTCGGAGCTGTGGTTCCCGCTCGACGCGAACACTTACGATCGCCGCGGCGAACTGCGCATCAGCAACATCCATATGGTGGCGTTCCGCGATCGCCCGGTGCCGGATGCGAGGATCGCGATCTACCCGTTCAAGCGCTTGTTCGTCGTCGGTGCGGTCTCGACCGACGTGCAGTCGGGCCTGGCCACGATGTGCTATCTGCCGGGCATCGATACGCCTGAGCGCGAGTGCTGGTACATCAACATGGGCGCGGTGGACAAGAACTTCTTCGTTCCGACCGCGATGGTGAACGCGGCGGGCCGGTAAGGGGAAGTTGACGGACCCGGAGAAGGGTTCGCTTACTGAACTGATCTGCACAATGAGAACCGCGCGGGGTCATCGCCGGCCCCGCGCGATTCGTCGCGAATTTTCCAGCCTTACGCCCGTTAGGACGATTAATATCGGCCTGTCTGCCGGTTAGACCCGCTGATGTGGTCGCGGATTACGGCGCGATGACCGGCTGCCGCGCCGGGTTCAGTTTTCGCCATTTTCATCAACTAACGCCCGTTAGTCTTGAGCTTTTCCCGCTTGCCGCAGGTGACTTTTGGCACGAAATTAGTGGTCTTGACGTCGGGCATCACGTGATCTAATGATCGCGCCGATCTTAAATTTGCGGCTATGCCGCAGGCTCTTTTGAGGAGGCCGAGTATGCACAGGGGAAAGGCGATGCGCGCGTCAACCATGACTGCCGTCGTAGCCTTGGCGCTGATGGCTTCGTTCTTTTTGGCCACGCCAGGTTACGCGCAGGTTAAACCCGGGGATTTCATTACGCCCGACAATGCGTCCAAGGTTAAGGATCTCGTTTCACCAGGCGTCTACTACAAAGTCGCGCGCGGGATGTCGATGAAGATCATCCCCACCGAGCGCGTCGACTGGCCGCCGCCGTACAAGGATGCGACCGAAAAGTATTCGGCCCAGGTCCGCCTCACTGAGGATCATCGCTCGCTGCTCGGCTACGTCGCCGGCCAGCCCTTCCCGCTGATCGACGCGAACGACCCAGACGTCGGCGCCAAGGTCATCTGGAACAACGTGTTCCGCCCGATTACCTCCGACGACTACGACCTGCGCTTCTACGATTGCGACACCGAGTACCAGGCCAAGGGCCCGCAGACCGGCCAGATCGAGTACTTCCAGCTCGGTCACTACGCCGGCTACGATCTCGTCGGCCGCACCGAAGTTGACCCGCTGCCGATCGATCCGGACTTCAAGGTCACCCATCGGCTGTGGCTGTTCGGCCTCTATCCCGTGCTCGCACCGCAGGAAATCCGCGGCGTCGGCTTCATCCGCTGGCGTTACGCCGATCCCAAGAAGGCCGACGATTCGTGGAGCTGGACCGCAAAGGCGCGCCGCGTCCGCCGCATCGACGAGTCGATCATGAACTCGGCAGCCACCTCGGGCACCGCCGCGTTCTCGTGGGATCCCGACCACTACTCGGGCTTTAATCCCAAGACCGAGGAGTACAACTACAAGTTCATGGGCGAGAAGAACATGCTCGGATGCACCCACGCGGCGCATTCGCCTGAGTCTCGCTGCCCGACCGACGGCGGCGCCAGCGCGTGTCCGGAAAACTGGGAGATGCGCCACATGTACATCATCGAGGCGACTCCGCGGCCCGGATTCATCAACACCATCGATTCGCGCACCGTCATCTTCATGGACAGCGAAATGTGGTTCGAACCGTTCATCGACACCTACGACCGCCGCGGCCAGCTGTTCCGCTCGCACATCTACTGGCTGGCGTACCGCGATCGCCCGGTGCCCGACGCGAAAGTCGCGATCTATCCGTTCAAGCGCGAGTTCGTCGTGGGCGCGGTTTCGACCGACGTCCAGTCCGGCCAGGCCACGATGTGCTATCTGCCCGGAATGGAAACGCCTGAGCGCGAGTGCTTGTACATCAACATGGGCGCGGTGGACAAGAGCTTCTTCACCACCGACGCGTTGGTGCGCGCGGCGCAATAGCCTGCTAACAGCGAGGCGCGGCGACAACGCCGCGTCCCGCAGGATCTAAAGAGACGGGTGGAGTCATCGCGACTCCGCCCGTTTCATCTTTTGATAATTGCCAACGCGCGCAGAGCCGCGCGTCGAGATCCTTCGACTACGGCAGCCTTCGCTCAGGATGAAGGAGGGGGAGAGGGGGCCGAGAAGAGCAGAACGCGCGTAAGATCGCGCGCCGGGATTCTTCGCTTCGCTCTAGAATGACACGAAGAGTGCGTGGTGTGGATCAACTGCCGACGCTGGCTTCGCCTTCCGGCTGCTCAAACTTCTAACAGGCCGCTGCGGCCGCATCTTCTAGGACACCCTCACCCCCAGGCGCGGACGCCGTTCCCTCTCCCGCAAGCGAGCGAGGGCAATAAGGTACTCAGGAGACGTAGAGGGGTGCAGGGGCTGGCCCCTGCCGGGGGTGCGGGGCGCGAGCCCCGCGACATCACTCCGTTCCT
>DASQHV010000118.1:0-2373 GCA_035631915.1 Candidatus Acidiferrales bacterium
GCCCGGTCCGAGGATCATCCGCACCGCGAGCAGGCCCACATGCGAGGCGAACAAGTCGCTGGCGGCCGCTGCGCCCGACGCGCCGCCGACGAACGCTATCAGCACGATCGCAAGAATCAGTGCGGCGAGGTTGGCGACCAGCACCGCGCCGAGAATTTTTACCCAGGTGCGGATGTAGTCGACCGGCATCTCGAGGTCGATTAGATACCAGTGACCGAAGAGCATCGCACCACTGACCAATCCCAGCACCAACGCCGACGTGATCGCCGTGAGCGCGTATGCGACGCCCGCGACGGCGCCGAAATCCGGTGGCATCAGCAGCATCACGTTCGCGACCACGGCGACCATCCCGAGCACCAGACCCGACGCGTAGGCGCGCGCCCGCGCCAGGCCGTGCTCGGTCCAGAGCGTGTAGAGATAGATGCTGAATACAGCGCTCGCCAGCGCCCAGAGCGAGGCCGCGATCCACAGCTCGGTGCTTGTGGGCCGGACGGCACCGCCCCCGCGCAGCGCCAGAAAAGCAAGGCCAATCGCCGTCGTCAGAGCGGACGCCAGATATACCGACGCGCTGGACTTGTAGAAGCCGCGTTCGACCTTGAAGAACGGCGGGATCGCCAGCGCGAACATCCCGCCCCACGCGAGTTCTCCGAACACCAGGATGAAGCAGGCGGCAAATCTGGTCACGCGGGAATATTAGCGGTCGCGACCAGCGCTCGACAGATGCTTGCCCGGCCGCCATCCTCCCGGACCGCAGCAGATCCGGCGATATGGGGCGCTTGCTCAGGCGTGCCATTCGGTGAAATAAGAGGTAGATTCGCGGCGGCGCAACTCACGGTTAGACAATCGCGATTGCGGTAATATAATTGAATCCCGATGGAGCGGGCATTGACGGGGAATAAAATGCGTTCATCGAAATTTCTTGTTTTGTTGGCGGTCGGCTTTGCGTTCGCACTCTCGGCTTGCGGAGCGGTGGAAGCGGAGCGCAAGGCGCAAGAAGAAAAGAAGCAGGAGTTCGTCCATCGCGTCGACTTCGCGCACATCTGGGTGACGACCGAGGCGCCGCCCGCGGGCAAGCCGTTCAGCAAGCTCGGCGACGTCACTTACACGGAGCCGTTCTCGCCTGACGCGATCGACGAGGCCAAGATCACCGACAAGCTGAAGCACATGGCGTTCGAGAAATGGCCCGACACGATCGATGCGATCGTGAACGAGAACCAGTCCGTGTCAGCCGACGGCTCGCAGATCACAGTGACCGGGACGGCGATTCAGTACGAGTCGTCGGTCGATCGCACGGCGCTGCATCATATGAACGAAGGATTGGTCGCGTCGCCGAGCAACAATCAGTAAGAATTCAGCGTAGCTGAAAAAGAGGCGGGCGCCCCGGAATCTACCGGCGGCGCCCGTTTTCATTTCGACCAGCAGAGCGAATCAGGCGTGCGCGGACTCGGCCAGCAACGCGTCGAGCTTCCCGGAGTCGTCGAGCGCTTTCAGCTCGTCGTAACCGCCGATGATTTTCCCGTTGATGAAAATTTCCGGGACGGTGCGCCGGCCGCCCGACATCTCGACCATCCGGGCGCGCAGCGCGTCGTCGTTGGTCACGTCGATTTCGTCGAAGGCGATGCCCTTGCGGGTGAGCAGGTTCTTGGCCCGCGTGCAGAACGGGCAGTAGGTGGTGGAGTAGAGTTCGACTTTCGCCACGGCTTACCTCTGTTGGACAACTAATAGCCGAGCGCGAAAAACGGGTCCAGTCGAGGCGCGCGCTCAGCGCGTGTCGGCGTAGATGCGCTTCAGGCGCGCGGGCGACACCCCGAGCAGGTACATCGCGCGTATCGCCCACATGCGGACGACGGTGCGGATCACTCCGTCGCGGGACCAGCGCCGTGCCGAGGTCGTCACGCGCGAGCGCAGGCATGCGACGCGGCCGGCGCGTTTGAGGCGGCGCGAAAAATCCAGGTCCTCGCACAATTCCAGGTCGGGAAATCCGCCGAGGCGCTCGAACACCTCGCGCCGCACGAAGATGGCCTGGTCGCCGGTGGCGGTGCGGCTGATTCGCGAGCGCAAACTGATCATCGCGCCAATGACGCGATAGGGCAGGGTGCGAGAATCCAGCACGACGTCGAAGCGTCCGCCGACAATCGCGGGATCGGCAAGCGCTGCTGCGATGTCGCTCGCGAAGGTCGGCGGCACGATCGTGTCGGCGTGTACGAACGCCAGCACCGTGCCGCGCGCCGACGCGGCGCCAGCGTTCATCTGGCGCGCGCGACCCCGCGACGCGGAAATCACGCGGTCGCACAGCGGCGCGGCCTCGGCGACGCTCGCATCGATGCTGCCGCCGTCGACGACGACAATTTCCGCATCCGGCGCGCCGTCGCG
>DASQHV010000119.1:0-3177 GCA_035631915.1 Candidatus Acidiferrales bacterium
CACTTCCTCGCGCGAGCACGTCGACTACGACGGCAAGTTCACCCAATTCCGCGACGTCACCGTCCTGCCGCGCCCGGTTCAGCAGCCGATTCCAATTTGGGTCACGGCGAATCCCGCGCCGTTGACCCAGGCCAGCGCCCGCGACTACGAGCGCAGCTATCGGCGCGTCGCGCGCCTGGGTGACGGCTGGATGACGACCGGCAAGACTCCCGCACAACTTCGCGAAGGGCTCGACATGATCAAGGGTTACGCGCGCGAGATGGAACGCACGCTCGACGACAAGTTCGAGGTCTGCGTCTACTACAACATCAACGTGAACGAGAACCGCGAGGCGGCCTTCGCCGAGTCGAAGAAATTTCTCGATAGCTACTACACCGTCGACTACCATCGCGAATTTCTCGAGATGTGGGTGGCGATGGGCTCGCCACGCCAGTGCGCCGCCGCGATTCGGGCCTACCTCGATGCGGGTGCGACCACAATCACGCTGCGGCCGACCGGGTACGATCAGCGCGCGCAGTTCAAGCGAGTCACCGACGAGGTGTTTCCGCTCCTGATGTAGTGCGCGTGCGCGCAAGCTAGCCGGCTCATCGGCGTTGACGTATCTCGCCGGGCTGGTCGGCCAATTGCCTTCAGCTTCCACCGACCAGCACTCGGAATCGACTGGCGATCGGGAAGAGGCGGATTTGGTGCCGTTCCTGCCGACGCTGCGGGCAACAGCGTGCTTTACGATTGCTAGCTAATATCTATTTATTCATCTTTAGTTTTATAGTATTATTTCGTACTATGAAGGTGAATTCAGCGCCATCCTCCGGCGCAACATGCTGCGAGGCCCTAATTTCGCAAATTTTCATGAAAGCAATCCTTTCGACCACGATTATTGCGCTGTTCTCACCGGCGCTGGCCGGATGCTGGACGTATTCGAGACCCGATCTTGAAACTGGATGTCAGAAAACCAGCTACGGCCTCGCGATTGCCTGGGTCAGCACCCAGAATTGCGGTCTCTCTGCATCGCCAGCGAGCGATACTGCGGGCCCGGCTTACGCGACTGCGGTCACGACAGCCAGTGCGGACCGGTAGCGCGCGCACAGTTCAAGCGAGTCACGGACGAGGTCTCGCCCTGCTGATACCCAGAGCTCGGCGCTTCAAGCAGTTGCCGAAGGCGGGTTCGCTCCGACTTCTCATGCGGCGCCGGTGAGAGGCTCGAACTCGGGACTGGGTTCGACCTTCCACCGATTGTTCGGCGAGAGCTCGAGGACGTGGCGATGGAATCGGCGCAGGCTCGCGCGATGGCCCGAGCTCAAGTACGGAATCCGCTGCTTGTTCAATAGCTCATACATCAGCTGCTCGTTCGCCGGGTCGAGCGCACTGGTCGCCTCGTCAAGGAACGCGTAGCTCGGACCGTTGAGCAGGAGCCGCGCGAAGGCGAGCCGCTGCTGCTCACCCGGCGATAGCACGTCGGCCCAGGGCATCTCGACGTCGAGTCCGCCGAATCGCTCGCAAAGCGCCGCTAGATTTACCGCTTCGAGCGCGTCGAGCAGTTGTTCGTCACTCTTTCCGCTGGCTCGCGGATAGGTCAACTGATCGCGCAACGAGCCGAGGATCATGTAGGGACGCTGCGGCAGGAACATCACCTGCTCCAGCGGGGGCCGGGTCGCCGTTCCGCTGCCCTCGCGCCAGATACCCGCGATCGCGCGCATCAGGGACGTCTTGCCGGTGCCGCTCTCGCCCTGGACCAGCAGCGGCTCGAGCGCGCTGGCGTCGGCGGTCAAATCGCGTATCAGCGTCCTGCTTCCGCCGGGCGTCAGCAGAGTCAGATGTTCGAGCCTCACCTGCGGAGCTTCTACGATTTCAATTTTCTCGCGGCCGTCGGTTTCAGCCTCGCGCGCGGCGTGCGCTTCGTCCAGAAATTCGCTCAGCCGAATGACGACGTTGGCGTAATCGGCCAGCGACGGGAACGTGGTCACGACCACCGAGAGCGAGCCGTGCAGCGCCATGAAGGCGGTCGCGGCCTGGACCACCTGTCCGAACTGCAGGCGGCCGGCCACGTAGGTGCCGGCGAGAAACCAGTACGGGACCAGCGCAACTACTCCTCCATAAGACTCGGTGAAGAACCCCAGGTTGCGCTGCCACAGGATCAGCTGCTTAAAGTTTGCTACCACCTTCGAGAAGCGGCGACGCAACTGCGCACCCTCGTGCTGTTCGCCGCCGTAGATGAATATCGGCTCGACGTTGTCCCGCACGTGAACCAGTCCGAACCGGAAGTCCGCCTGGTACCTCTCCTGGTTGTAGTTAAGGCCGATAAGCCGCCGCCCGATCACGACCGAGAAATAGGTGCCAAACATAGCGTAGCCGATCAGGATCAGCGCCATCGATCGTGAGATTGACCAAAGAATTGCGAAGTAGGTGAACACTCCGCCGATTGCAAACACTACCGTCACGGTGAGGATCTGGGTTGAAGCTACGAACGAGCTGATGTCGTCGGCGATGCGTTGATCGGGATTGTCGACGTTCCCCAGCAGTCCCATGCGATAGAACGCGCGATGGGCAAAGCCGGCGTCGGTGAAGTAGTGAGTCAGCCACTGCCGCCATTCGATGTACAGGTAGCTTCCCAGGTAAAGGCCGACGACATTGGTGATCACAGTAACAGCGGTCACTGCCACCCAAATCAACATCAGGTGATAAAATTCAACCAGGTGCTTCCCCACCAGCGCGTTGGTCGAGTCCCGGTTCAGATAAGAGCTGTAGGCACCCAGCGCGATCGTCGAGGCGCTGAGCACGGCGACGATTGCGAGCAGCTTCACGCCAAGCCTGCGCTCGCGCGAGAACCAGTAGAGCCTGGTGAGCGACCAGACTTTCTTCCAGAAAACTCGATCGAACCTGTTCATCGTTTCCCCCGCGATGCTGCAAGCTGCAAGGCGCCTAGTCTAATGTTCATCGAGCGCGGCAGGAACAATGAAGCCGCTAACGGGCGATCTGGCGATTCGAGTGGAGAATCTTCTGAAGCGAGCGGCTGGTCACGCCCGCAACAAAAGTGACCGCACCAGTCGCGCCTTAACGATCTCGACGAGAATCAGGTAAGTGACGACGGCAATCGCCAGGAAGGCAAAGAAACCGGCCGGCAGCAGTACAAATCCGAGGCGCCCCGCCAACGGCGATAGCGGCAGCATCAGACCGACC
>DASQHV010000120.1:0-3583 GCA_035631915.1 Candidatus Acidiferrales bacterium
GCCCGACGGCAGGTCGCTCTACTACCACAAGGACGACGGCGGCGTGTTCCACATCTATCGCGTGACGCGCCCGTGATGCGGATTCGCGACGCACTCAGGCGCCGGTCAGCCACACGCCCAGCATGATCGCGATCGCGCCCATCGCGACGATCGCGGCGTGCGCCTTGAGCATTGTGGATGTCGCGCGGGCCGGCGCCAGGGCGTCGCCGAGATGCCAGTCGTTGAGCGACTGCGGCACTGCGCGCATCGCGACCGTCAATGCGCACAGCATCAGCAGGTAGAGCGCGATCTTCGCCGCCAGGAGACCGCTGAAGACCGGCGAAAGCGTCCCGCGATGCGTCGCCACCGCCTGACTCCAGTTGAATACTCCGGTCAGAGGCAGTCCGATCGCCGCGGCCATCGCGAGCCGGTTGATGCGGGGGGCGCCGTTCTGAAGGAAATCGCGCTGCTCGGCGCTTCCGGCAGTCAGCGCCAAGCATGCGATTGCGAAGCAGGCCGACGCGCCCAGCCACAACGCGCCGCAAATCGCATGCACCCAGAGAACTACGGTACCGATCAATCGAAAATCCCTCTTGTGCGAAAGCCGCAACGTCCGAAACGCGCGGAAAGAATATCCCGCTGCGCATGCCGATACACGCCGCGATGCGCTTGGCGGTGCGCCGCGTTTTGGGCTAACAACCACGATTGCCGGTAGCGAAGCCGCAGCCAGCGGAGGTGATCGCGATGCTTGACCCTTACATCGAAGCGCACGAGTTGCGCGAGCTGATCCTGAAGAAAGAGGTGCGCCCGCGCGAAGTCGCGCAGTTCTTTATCGAGCGCACGCAGAAGCTGAATCCCAAGCTGGGCGCATTCATGACGATCACGCCCGAGCGCGCAATTGCCGACGCCGATCGAATCGAGAAAATGAGCGAGACCGAGCGCAATCGCGCGCTGATGTTCGGGGTGCCGTACTCGATCAAGGACCTGAACTGGACCAAGGACATTCCCACGTCGATGGGGTCGAAGAATTACGAGAAGTTCATCGCGCCCGCTGACGATGAGATTGTGGTGCGGATGCGCAACGCGGGCGGAATCCTGCTCGGCAAGACCACGACGCCGGAGTTCGGTGGACGCCCGACGACCGAGGGCGGGCTGTGTCCGCCGGCGCGCAACCCGTGGAACCTGGAGCATACGGCGGGCGGATCGAGCGGCGGCGCGGGCAGCGCGTTGGGCGCAGGCCTCGGCGCGATGGCGCAGGGCAGCGACGGCGGCGGCTCGATTCGAATCCCGTCGGCGTGCTGCGGCGTGGTCGGAATCAAACCGTCGCGCGGGCGAATCTCGATGTCGCCGCAGGCGGGAGAGGCGTGGGCCGGATTCGCGACCTTCGGCCCGATGGCGCGCTCGGTGCGCGACGTCGCGACGATGCTCGACGTGATGCATGGACCGGTGGTCGGCGACCCGTACTGGGCGCCCGAGCCGATCACCTCGTTCAAGGCGGCGGTCGATATTTCGCCGCGGCACTGCCGAATCGGGATGATCACGAAGACCTCGATGACGAAGGTCGACGCGGAGACAATCGCGGCGCTCGAGTCGGCGGCCAAGGTGTTCGAGGACATGGGCCATCGCATCGAGCCGATAGCGTGCGACCCGGGTGCGCGGCTGCGCGAAGTCGTGATGGCGCTGATTTGCGCGGGCGTCGGCTCGGTGCCCGTCACCGACATCAAGCTGGTAGACCCGGTGGTGCGCGGGCTGTGGGAAGCGGGGCAGAAGATGAGCGCGACGGAGTACATCACGACGGTGACGCAGATGCACAACCTGTCGCGCGAGATCGTGCAGGAACTGGCGCCGTACGACGCCGTGATCTCGCCGGTCACGAGCAGTCCCGCGGTCAAGCTCGGCACGCTGCCGTCGCATCCGAGCAAGTACCAGAGTGAGCTGATCGAATGGATTCCGTTCACGTTTCCGTTCAACGCGACCGGGCAGCCGGCGTTCTCGGTGCCCAACGGGATGAGCAAGGCGGGGTTGCCGCTCGCGATGCAGATTGTCGGGCGCCAGTGCGACGAGGTGACGATCATCGGGCTCGCGGCGCAGTTCGAGAAGGCGCGCCCGTGGAAGGGACAGCATCCAAAGCTCGACTAGGTGGGACGGTACGATGCTCAATCCGTTTATCGAAGCGTGGGATTTGCGCGAACTGGTTCGCAAGAAGGAAGTTCGGCCGCGCGAGGTGGCGGAGTTCTTCCTCGGCCGTATCGAGCAGCTGAACCCGCGGCTAGGCGCGTTCATGACCGTCACCGCCGAGCGCGCGATGGCCGACGCGACGCGGCTGGAAAAGATGAGCGCGGCGGAGGCGGAGACGCTGCCGCTGTTCGGCGTCGCGTATTCGTTGAAGGATCTATTGTGGACGAAGGATATCCGCACGACGTTTGGCTCGAAGAATTTTGAAAACTACTTCGCACCGGCCGACGCCGAGCTCGCGATACGGCTCGCAAATTCCGGCGGCATCCTGCTCGGCAAGACCACCACGCCGGAATTCGGTTTGCGCGCGACGACCGAGGGCGGGTTGTGTCCGCCGGCGCGAAATCCGTGGAACCTGGAACACACGGCCGGCGGCTCCAGCGGCGGCTCGGCGTGCGCGGTCGCCGCGGGGTTGCATCCGCTTGCGCAGGGCAGCGACGGCGGCGGCTCGGTTCGAATCCCCTCGGCGTGCTGCGGGCTGGTGGGAATCAAGCCGTCGCGCGGGCGGGTGACGATGGCGCCGCAACAGGGCGAGAGCTGGGGCGGGCTGTCGACGCTCGGGCCTATTGCGCGCACCGTGCGCGACGCGGCACTGATGCTCGATGCGATGGCCGGGATGGTCGACGGCGATCCGTATGCAGCCCGGCCGCCGACGCGTCCGTTTGTCGAGTCGGTATCGGCGACGCCGCAGAAACTTCGTTTGGCGATGATCAACTCGAGCAAGCTTGGGCCGGTCGAGGCGGAGACGCTGGCGGGACTGGAGTCGGCGTGCGGTGTGTTTCGCGAACTTGGCCACAGCGTCGAGCAAATCGACCTCGACCCGGGCGAGCGGCTGAACAAGTATGCGCGCGTGATCGTGGGCTCCTCGGTCGCGTCGCTGAATATCCCGAACCCCGACCTGCTCGACCCGCTGGTCCGTGGCAGCTACGACTGGGGCAGCAAGATCTCGGCCGCCGACTACCTGCGCGCAGTGACCGGGATGCACAACACGTCGCGCGAGATCGTGCAGGCGCTGATGCCGTACGACGCGCTGCTGGCGCCGACGCTGACCCGTCCCGCCGTGCGGCTGGGCACGCTGCCCTCGAATCCCTCGGCAGTCGACGAGATTTACGCGTGGATCGCATTCACCTTCCCGTTCAACTCCACCGGTCAGCCGGCCATCTCGATGCCCAACGGCTTCTGCAAGGCGGGACTGCCGCTCGCGATTCAGATTATCGGGCGGCCGGGCGACGAGGCGGGGATAATCGCGCTGGCCGCCCAGTTCGAGGTGGCGCGGCCGTGGAAGGACCGGCATCCAACGATTTGACGCTGCAAGATTCGCACTGAACGACCCCCAAGAGGGGGGTATCTTGACTTCGGGTGCTCTTCT
>DASQHV010000121.1:0-8222 GCA_035631915.1 Candidatus Acidiferrales bacterium
GCGATGGTGCTGGTGATGCTGATCGGCGTCGCGGCATTCAACCTGGTCGCAACGCTGATCATTGTCGTGATGGAAAAGCGCAAAGACATCGCGGTGCTGATCTCGATGGTCGCGACGCGGACCGACGTCCGCAGGATCTTCGTGCTGAAGGGACTGGTCGTGGGCGGCGCAGGCACCGCGGCCGGCCTACTGATTGGCGCGATCGCGTGCTATGCGCTGGCGCGCTACCAGTTCATTCACATCCCTCGGGAAATCTACGGCATCTCGACCGTGCCGATTGCAGTCGAGCCCGCGAGTTACGTGATGGTCGCGCTCGCGTCGCTGGCGCTATGCCTGCTCGCGACGATCTATCCGGCCCGGCAAGCCTCGCGAGAGATGCCGGTCGAAGTCTTCCGCTCCTGAGTCCGCCCGCACACCCCACCCCACCTCCGCCGCAGCCTCAGGTTTGCTGCGCGGCCGACTGACTACTGATTATTTGGCGTATGATTTGTATTCGTGGGGGGCTTGGCTACCAGCTTCGGCTTGCGGACGACCAGGGTCTCGTGACCGCGGACCTTGATCGTGCGGGCCGGCTCCGACTGAAAGTTCTGACCCGGTCCGTCGGAGTGTCGCGGGCGCGACGAAGTGCGCTTGCGCCGCCAGTTGCTGAGCTCCTTCGACAGCTTCGAGGCCAGTTGATCGTTTTCCTGGCCGGTGTCGGCGGATTCTTCGCCTGGCTTTTCGAGGTCGCCCTCGAACTCGGCGGTGTTCAGTTGTGTTCTCTCTTCTTGTGACGTGGATTTGTCCTCCTTTCAGGACGTTTGGGAAACCGAAAATTTTGAGCGGAATCTATGTGACTAGCAGTAATCGGTGTTCGCGTTCACTCGCGGACTGGAATCTTTGAATCAGTGGATGAGGTTGTGTATCGACGGCGTACCGAAGGTGGTCTGTTTCGGCGCGTTTTCGGCTTGAAGCGATTCTGAGTGGGTTGCTCTACAGGCGGATTTTACGCGCCGGGCCCGGTGTGCGGGCCCGGCGGCGTTAAGTTCATACAGTTCAGGCAAACAGACTCTGGAGGCGCAGCGCAAGACCCATGTCGCCGGCAATTCTGAGCTTGCCGCTCATGAAGGCGACCTGCCCGTTGAGCTTACCGGTCGTCATATCGACGTAGTCCTGAGCGGTCATCGAGATGGTGATGCTAGGTGAGGCGGCCGCGCCCTCCTTAACCTCGCAGGTGTCGTTCTTGATGATCGCGTGCCACTTGCCGCCGTTGTCGCCGGAAAGATCGAACTGAAAGATTGCGTCGAGTCCTTTCGCTGCGTCCTTGTTGAAGCGACCGGCCATAGCCGCGAAAATTTCTTTGGGTGTAGTGGGATCAGCCATGGAACAGAGAATCCTCCTGGTGGGAGCGGCCGCTGCCGCGCTCTTTCCGCCATATAAGCGTTCGCTTCAAAGCGTGTCAATAGTAACAGAATGCTCTGGACCGATCACCCGAAGTATCCGCGGCGGTCAAAACCCGAACATGTTGCCCAACTCGACAGTGATCAGATTCGTCCGCACCTGGACCGGCGCGGCGCTCTCCGCGATCGTCACCGCCTGCTGTTTTTGCGCCTCGCTCTTGACGCTGCCGCCCAGGTACGCGTCGTGGCCGATCACTTTGATCGTCACGTTGTTCAAGCCCGCGTTGTATAGCTGCTGCGCGATCTTTGCCTGGCGCGCCGCCCAATCGGCCTCGTCGGTGGTCAGCGAATCGATCACGTTGCCGACGCCGGGCACGCGCGAGACGACGCGCTCCGCCAGGGCCTTGTCGTTGGCGTCAAACACCTTGCCGAACACCGTCACGGTGCTGCCGCTGGTGTAGCAATCGGTGCGGCGCAGTTTCGGATTCGCGTTCAGCGCCAGCTTGACCTGCTGCTGAAGTGTGAGCGTCGGCGTCGGCGGCGGCTCGCGCCGCGGTGCGCGCCTTCGCACTACGGGCGCCGGAGCGGGCGCGGGTTCGACCGCGGCGGCGGCCGGCGTCTCCGCGGGCGCTGCGGACGCGGCCGCAGCGGGCGCCGGAGTTGCCGGTGCCGGCGAGCTCGCGTACTCGGCCTCTTCCGTCGGACTCATGGCGGCGATTTTGGAACTCAACTGCGATTCGAGCGCGTCCTTCGTCGACGGGTCGTTGGTGAAGATGATCGGATAGTCGACTTCAACCTGGCTGCCGCTGAACGCCGGAAAATTCCAGGCCATCACGTCTCTTACGATTTCAGCGTCGAGACCCGGATTCGGGTTGGTCGAAGCTCTGACCGACGCGGCGTCCACCGTGCCGCTCGGCAATATTCGCAATCGCACCACCATCGCGTCGCGCAAGGAGCTGTCACCCGCCAATGCGTGATTGTAGCTGTCGAGCAGGGAACCCTTGCGATCCTCGAAGAACTTTCGCGCCGCTTCCTGGTTGCGCTCCGGCGCCGCCGCCGACTCGCCACGAACCTGGACGCCCATCGCATTGGCGAGCGCGACGCTTGGTCCCGACGGCACGGCCGACGCCGATGCGGCCGGCGACGCAACTGCGACCGGCGCCGCAGCATTCCGCGAGCTAAGATGCAGCGCGAGCCACGCGCCTCCGCCGAGTGCGATAATCGCCGCTGCGACGTAGCCGAGCGTCCCGAGTATGCCCGCGCCTGACCCTTCGTCGTCGTCCTCGGAGTCGGCCATCCTGCCGGTGAACTGCCCGGACCGCGACGCTTCGCGCGGCGGCATCGACACGGTTCGCGGTGGCTGCGCGGCGGGTCCCGTCGAGATGCGGCGCGGCGGCGCCGAAGCCTCAGGCTGCGATTGCGGCTCGACGGCCAGCCGCGCTCCGCAGAAATTGCAGATCAACTCGCCGGGTTGCGCCTTGCCGCCGCACACCGGGCATTCGACTTGACCTTCGCCCTCGGCGCCGGACGCGGCAGCACTCTCGGCGAAGGCCGGACCCGCACTTACGAGCGCGGTGCCGTCGTCTTCGCAGAAGGTTTCCGTGTCAGCGTAAGTCTTCTCGCATCGCGGGCATCTCTTCATCTGGTCAAGGCGCCTCCGGCGCAATGGTGGTCGTGGTCTGACGCGCCCGGGAACTATTGTCGCGCGCAAACGGCCTCATACCGAAGCGCTTTATCTCAGAAAATGATATCGAGGGAAAACGCGACACGCCAACCGTCGCGCACTGCGTCGGGTTCACGTCGATGCGCCGTCATTGCCGCGCGATCACCTCCGCGCCGAATCGTTCCATCGCCTCGAGATGTTCCTTGGTGGTCGGCTCGGGCCCGACGATTATTCGCGACACCCCCATATCCCTGAACTGCTCGATATCGGCGGGCTTCAGCTTCTCACGCAGCCGGCTCACGGTGAGTTCGAGCGGTACGGTGCGTCCCGCGGCGCGTTCAAGCTCGCGCAGCCTTTTGATCGTCGCCCGAATTTGATCCGTGCCCTCGGCGATTCCATACCATCCGTCACCGAGCTTGGCGGCGCGCTTGAGCGACGGTTCCGTGTTGCCGCCGAAGACCACCGGTGGATGCGGCTTTTGCACGGGCTTGGGCATGAACTTGAATCCTTCGATCGAGATCGTCTTGCCGTGAAATTTCGGCGAGTCGCTGGTCCATAGCTCCTTCATTAGCGCGACGTACTCGCGCGTTCGGGCCGCGCGATCCTTGAAGTTCATGCCGACCGCCTGGAACTCCTCCTCGAGCCAGCCGATCCCGATTCCGAAAATGAAGCGTCCGCCTGACAACACGTCCAGGCTGGCGACCGCCTTCGCCGTCGTAAAGGCATTGCGAATCAGCAGCACAAAGACTCCGGTCGCGAGCTTGATCTTGGTCGTCACGCCCGCGGCGTAGGCCAGCGCCAGCATCGGATCGTGCAGCGGAGTCGACGGCGGCGCGCCCATCTTGCCACTGCTCGAATATGGATACGGCGAGCGGTAGGCCTCGGGCAGGATGATGTGTTCCGGAATCCACAAGGACTCGAAGCCGGACTCCTCCGCCTTGCGCGCGACTGCGGCGAGGCTGCCCGGAGCGGTCTGATAGAGAAATGTTCCGAACTTCATCGTTGCGTCGACTCCTTCCTGATCGCAGCGGGATGCCGAAGCGGATCCTGCAACCGAGATGACGCGGCCCGAGCGGGCCAAGGCTAACCCAGGCGATGCCTGAAAGAAAAATGCGCGCTGCTGTGCGCCCGCAGCTTCCGGCGCGGGAATCCTACGTGACCGGGTCGCCCTCGAGCCGGAAACCGATTCGAACTTCGACTTGAAATTCCAGGTCGCCGCTCTTTGCCACCGCGCCGCGCACCGGTCCGACCTCGAACCAGTCGATATTGCGAAGCGTCTTGCGCGCCTTGCCGACCGCGTTGCGCACGGCTTGCTGGATGCTGTCGTTGGATACGCCGACAACTTCTATAATCTTGTAGGTCTTGTCCGGCATCTGTTGCTCCTCCGCGGCGCGCGCAGGCGCCGCAAGCGAATCGACGGTTCGAGCGAAACTCTAGTCGCTTTCCAGCCTGACCGCGAAGGCCGCGGGATCCTCGACGGTACGCAAATCGAGCTGAAAGGAATCGTCGACGATTCGGCCGATTATTCCCGCCCGCCGGAACATCGAAGCGATCGTGTTTGGCGATTTCGCCGGATGGGTCACGCGAATCGCCACCGATTGCAGCTGTTCAGTCGGAATTGCGCCCGACCCGACCTCGCCGGCGGAGTCGACAATCTCGAGTGTGTATTCGCAGCCCAACTCCTCGGCGAGAATTTGTCGCGCGCGCGGCGCCATCTCGCGAATCTCGCTCAACGAACGGCTCAAAAGCCGCAGCGTCGGAAGCTGCGACGCAAGCTCGCTCGAGCGCAGGTAGAGACGCAGCGTCGCGGACAGCGCCGCAAGCGTCAGCTTGTCGCATCTGAGCGCGCGCTTCAGCGGATTGCGCTTGATTCGATCGATTAGCTCGCGACGGCCCACGATGATCCCCGCTTGCGGCCCGCCGAGCAGCTTGTCTCCGGAAAAAGTCACGATCGCGGCGCCAGCGTCGATTCGCTCACGCACAATCGGCTCGCGCGGCACGCCGTATTCGCTCAAGTCGACGAACGCGCCCGCACCGAGATCCTCCAGCACGTCGATTCCGCGTTCGCGCCCGATTTCCACCAGGTCTTCGAGCGTGACCGTGCTCGTGAAGCCGACGACCCGGTAGTTCGACGGATGCACCTTCATCAGCAGCGCGGTGTCGGCGCCGATCGCGTTGGCGTAGTCGCCGGGATGGGTCCGATTCGTCGTGCCGACCTCGCGCAGGCGCGCGCCGCTCTTGGCCATCACGTCGGGCAGGCGAAACGATCCGCCGATTTCGATCATCTCGCCGCGCGAAACGATCACTTCTTTCCCCTCGGCGAGTGAATTCAGCGCGAGTACAACCGCCGCCGCGTTGTTGTTGACGACCGTCGCCGCTTCGGCGCCGGTGAGCGCGCACAGTTCGTCTTCGACTAGCGAGTCGCGATCGCCGCGCCCGCCCGTTTCGAGATCGAATTCCAGGTTAACCGGCGAGCGCGCCGCCATCTCGACGGCCTCGATCGCCGCCTCGGCAAGAAGCGCGCGGCCAAGATTGGTGTGCAGCACCACCCCGGTCGCATTCACCACCGGCCTCAGCGCCGGCTGATCGGCCGCAATCGCGCGTTCGGCCTCGCGCACCACGGACTTGAGCATCGTGCCCCGGTCGCGGGCAACGTGCTCGCTTCCGGCGACGATCGCGGCGCGGAGGCCGGACTGCGCGCGCTGGACCATCAACTTGAGATAGTGTCGGCTGAATGCAGCCATCGACGGCAGGGCCGCGACCGCGCGCAGGCATTCGTCAACCGGCGGGAGTTCGCGCAGCGTTCCGCCGCGCGCGTCGTCCTCGCCCGCGTTCCGATTTCGCTTCTGTGCTTGGGGTCGCTTAGCCACGCGTACCGATTATCGATGCGCCCGCGTCATTCGCGCAACCATCGTCGCGGCGGAGATTTATCGATCCGCGACACGCGCTCCTGGCGCTCTTTGCGCGACGGTCGAGCGGCTAACTGGCCCGCTCTTCGATCTCCGCCTGTGCGTGCGCAATCAGCTTGAGCCTGGTCAGCAGCAGAAATCCACACGCCAATGAAAACGTGGCGCAGAACATCACCGCGATGCGCGGGCTCAGGTGCTCGCCGATGTATCCGACCGAGAGGCTCCCAAGCGGCGCGCTGCCGATGAACGACAGTGTGTAGATGCTCATGACGCGACCGCGAAGTTCGTCCGACACGAACATCTGCAGCAGCGTGTTGGTCGTCACCATGTGATTCATCAAGCCGGCGCCGATGAACATCTGCGCGAGCAGCGACAGCGCCATCCAACGCGACATGCCAAAGGTCGCGACGGACACCGCCATGCAGAAAATTCCGAACACGAGATTCTGGCGCAGCGCCTTGGGAGCCGACGAGCGCGAGTTCATCACGATTGCGCTGGCGACGGCGCCGAGCCCCTGCGCGGCCATCAGGAAGCCGTAGCCGTGGGCGCCGACGTGGAGCAGGTCGCGCGCGAACAGCGGAATCAGCACGGTGTACTGCATCCCGAAGCCGCTGTTGATCGCGACCAGCACCAGCAGCCAGAGCGTCGGGCGATGCCGCCACACGTAGCTGATGCCCGCGCGCACCTGCCGCAGCATCGCGGCGCCGAATTGCCGGCGCTCGCGTCGCGGTATGTCCATCTCGAACAGGCTCCAGATCACTGCCAGGTAGCTGATGCCGTTGAGCAGAAAGCATCCGGCGACGCCGATCACGGCGATCGAAAGTCCCGCGATCGCGGGGCCGATCATTCGCGCGCCGTTGAAGATCATCGAGTTCATCGAAATTGCGTTGGGCAGATCGTCGCGGCCGACCATTTCGACCACGAAGGCCTGACGCCCCGGCATGTCAAAGGAACTGACCAACCCGTTCAGCGCCGCGAGCACGATGACATACTCAACCTTGACCACGCCGCTCCACGTCAGCGCCGCGAGCACAAACGCGGACGTCATCAGCAGCGTCTGCGACGCGATGATCAGGCGGCGGCGATCTACGTGATCGACGACCACGCCGGCGAAGAGCGCGACTAGTACGATCGGGAAGTAGCCGGCGAACGAGACGACGCCCAGCATCAGCGACGAGTTGGTCAGCTTCAGGACCAGCCACGCCTGCGCGACCGACTGCATCCACGTGCCGATCAGCGAGATGAGCTGGCCGCCGAAGAACAGTCTGAAGTTGCGATGGCGCAGCGCGCGGAACGCCCCCAGGCGCCCGTTCCAACTGTCTTGTTCGGGTACGTCGCCGCCCTGCTCGTCAACCTCGGCGGCTTCAATCTCCGGCACGGTGTCGATCGCTGTCGCTCCGCAATGTAGGAAACGCGGCTATTGTGCCAGAGCCGGCGCAATCAATCGAGTGGCTTGCCGCGCTCGCGCGTCTTTGCGACGCTGGCGACCGTGATGCTGTCGCGCATCGTGATTCATTTCGTCGATTCGGCGGGTGCCGCACAGTCATTGGAACTTGCAGCGTCGTTCGGCGCCGGCGAATTTTCCGCCGCGCTCGGGAGCGTTGCCGTTACCGCGCGGCTCGAGCACGCGCTCGGCGGAACAATAGTGCATGCGACGATCTCCAATCGCGGCGCCGACGCGATCGCACTCAACGACGCGCAGTTCGAAGTCGCGACCGGCATCGCGCCCGGCAAGCCCGCGCGCTTCTTCAAGCACGGCTACCAGTCCTGGAGCGGTTCCGGCGCAGTCGAGGTCGACAGTCCGCGAACGCATCCGCGCGACGCGGCGAATCAAATCTCGCGCATCAATCATCAAAGCGAGCAGCGCCGCCCGGAGCACTTCCCCGAGAGTCACACTTCGGAGATGTTCACGATCGTCGAGAGTTCATCGAGCGCCGAGCGGGTGATGGCCGGCTTTGTGGGCGCCAGGAGCGCGCTGACCACCGTCACGGTAACGTCGCCGGACAGAATCACCGCGCGCGCGATCCTGGACGGCGTAACGCTCGCGCCGCGCGCGCATCGCGAACTCGATCCATTGTTCATCGTCGATGCGAACGAGCCGGCGGCAAAGCTCGCGGCGCGGTGGGCGCACGCAACCGGGCGCTGGATGGACGCGCGCGTCGGCGCGCCGTTTCAGCGCGGATGGTGCTCCTGGTACCACTACTTTCACGCGATCAGCGAAGACGCGCTGCGCGCGAACATCAAGCTGCTCTCCGCGATGCGAGCGGAGTT
>DASQHV010000122.1:0-1834 GCA_035631915.1 Candidatus Acidiferrales bacterium
ATCGCGACGTTGTTCGACGCGTCGAGCGGGACGATCGCGCTGGCGCCGGGATGCCGGATGACGGCGAGCTCGACCTGCACGCCACCGGGCAGCAACGCGGTCTCGACACCGACGTCGACTACACCCAACTTCAGTACGGGACGGCGATTCGATGCCATATCGAAACAGCATTGTGCGAGCGGCGGCGCTCACGCAAGCGTCCGCGTCGGCAATTGCGGGCGGCTCAGCAACGCGGGAATATGCGGGTGTGCGGCCGCGCGCGCCGCGATCGCCGATGAATCGAGTCCGAATTCCAATCTACTTCGACTACGCGTCGACGCTTTGCTACATCGCGTGGCGAATCGTCAGTGAGCTCGAAGCGGAGCTCGGCTTCGAGGCGCTGTGGAAGGGCGTTCCGATCGCCTTGCGCGACCATCGCGCCGAGCCCGGACGCGCCTATACAGAGGCCGAACGGCAAAAGGTGCTGATGGTCGCCGCGGAGACCGGAATCAATGTGGCGCCGCCGCTCCGCTGGATTGATTCCATCGCGGCGCTGCAGGGCGCAGAGATCGCGCGCGACGCTGGAGTGTTCGCCGCGTACCACGAAGCGGTGTTTCGCGCCGCATTCGAGCGTCGCGAAGACATCGCGCGCGCGGAAGTGTTGGACAATATCGCTGAGCGCTGCGGACTGGATCGCGCGCGCTTTCGCACGATGCTCGACGCCGGCGCGATGGAACCGCGAATCGCCGCGCACAAGCGCGAGGCTGACGAGTTTTCCGCGCTCGGCTACCCGACTTTCATGCTGGGCGATTTTCCGATGACAGGAATTCAGCCGATCGAATCGATGCGCCTGCTGCTCGGAAGATTCATCCGGATGCGCGCAGACGAACCGCAGTCTTAGCGCGACAGGAAGACCGGACACGGCGCGTTGCGCAGCACGTACTCGGTGGTCGAGCCCAGCACCATCTCGATGATCCTGCTGTGGCCGTAGGCGCCGATGAACAGCACGTCGGCGTCGCGCTCTTTCAGGAACTTGACGATTTCCTCGTTGGCGTGCCCTTGCAGCAACTGGAACTCGGCCTTGGGCTTGTAGTTTTCGAAATACGATCGCGCTTCAGCCAGCGTGCGCTCGCCGAGCTTGGGATCGCGTGCGACGGTGACGACCGAGAGCGGAGCGCCGATCTCGCTGGCGAATTCCGCCGCCGCGCGCATCGCGCGCGACGCGCGTTCGCTGCCGTCGTAGGCGAGCACCGGGCGTTTGACCTCGCGAAACTTCATCGGCGAGATGAACAGCGGACGCGGGCATTTGCGCGCGACGCTTTCCGCCGTCGAGCCCAGCAGGCCGGTCGAGAAGCGCTCATTGACGCCGCGATGCCCGATCATCACGAGGTCGGCGCTGCGCGCGCGGTCGCAAATCTGGTTGGCGACGATGCCCATGTCGAGCACGGTCTCGGCCGCGATATTCTCGCGCCGCGCGGCGGCGGCAAATTCGTCCAGCACCGAGCGGCCGCGCGCAGTCAGCACCTCGCGCATATTCGACGAGAAGTCCAGATATGGTTCCACGCCGAGCGAACCTGATATATCATGAAAAAAACAGCCCTCGATCGACACGATATCGACCACATGCAGCCCGATCAGCGACGCCTCGAAGAGCCGCGAGAAATAGAATGCGTAGGCTTGCGCGTTGCGGGAATGCTCGGAGGTGTCGATGCCGACCAGGATCTTCTTGATCATATGACACTGTTGCGCGACAGGTATCGCGATAACACGCGGCGCGGCAATTCCTCAAGAGGTTGCGTCGCGGCGCCGGCAGACACGCGTGCGGGCAGGTTTCCACGATGAGTGAGTTGAGCGA
>DASQHV010000123.1:0-3764 GCA_035631915.1 Candidatus Acidiferrales bacterium
TGTGATGCCCGGCGGATACAAGGACGAGCACATCACGCACTACACGCGCGAAAAGCTCGGAGAGATTTTGCCGCGCTACGGTTTCGCGATCGAGGAGGCGGCGTATATCGCCGGCAGCGACCTGATCCTGCGATGCCGCGCGACGGATTCGTCGGCTGAAGTTAATGAGAGCGGCGCGCGTGGTGAGGTCGCGCGTGCGTCGAGTGCGGCCTGATCGCGAGCAGCAGGAGGGGAGCCTCTGATGAAAACGAGCAGGACCTTTGGATTGGCGGCTGGTGCGCTCGCGATCTGTTTCGCGGGATGTTCCAGCGCCAAGTCGGCGCCGCCGCCGACGGGTCTCGCGGCGATGCAGATGACGCCGGCTGCGGCCGGCGCGTGCGAGATCAACGCGGTCAAGATGTGTACGGAAGTTAGCCCCCCGACCGCTCCGTCGGAGAAGGTGCCGCTGGCGACGTCGTATCCGATGTCTAACATGCCGGACTCGGTCGAGTTTCAGATTCCTGCCGGGCAGGCGGTCAAGCTGATGTGCTACTACGATCCCCAGCACAAATCGGTGCTGCGCGGTGACGCGACGCCCGAATCTCCGCTCACCGAAATTTCCGTGCAGTATCTGAAGAAGCAGCACTTCTGCATGAATTGAAAATTCGGCCGCGTTGCGGCGTAGCACGGAAGGGAACTCGAAATGCCAAAAGTCAAAGTCGGCGATGTGAATCTCAACTACGATCTCCACGGTGTGGGCGAGCCGCTGCTGATGATAATGGGACTCGGCGCCAGCAGCGCCGCCTGGGATCCTGAGCTGGTCGCCGAACTCGCGCGAACGTTCCGCGTCGTGACCTTCGACAATCGCGGCACCGGGCAAAGCGATAAGCCCGACGCGCCGTACTCGATCGAGATGTTTGCCGATGACGCCGCGGGTGTGCTGGACCATCTCAAGATTCCGCGCGCGCACATCTTCGGCGTCTCGATGGGTGGGATGATCGCGCAGGAGTTCGCGCTCCGCCATCCGGCGCGCACCGCCACGCTGACTCTCGGATGCACCACCGCGGGCGGCAAGCATTCGGTTCCGCCGCCGGCCGAGTCGATCAAAATTCTGACGGCCCCGCGCGAAGGGGTCGCGCCCGAGGAAGTCATTCGACGCGGCTGGCCGCTTGGCTACACGAAGGGATACATCGAAAAGAATCGCGCGTTGCTGGAGGCGGCAATCCCGCGCCTGCTGAAGTATCCGACGCCCCCGTATGCGTTCCAGCGCCAGCTCGAAGGAACTTACACGCTCAAGACGTTCGACCGCTTGCCGCAAATCAAGTCGCCGACACTGGTCGTGACGGGCGCGGAGGACGTCCTGATCCCGGCTAAGAACTCCGAAATCCTGGCGGCACAGATACCGGGCGCGAAGCTGCACATCATCCCCGGTGTCGGGCACGCTTTCATGGCCGAAGGCCGCGAGCAATTCGTGAAGGTGTTCGTGCCGTTCGCGAAAGCGCATCCGCTCGGCGCGTAGCTGGAGTGCATCGGGCGGCCTGCGAGATCAAGCGAAGTGACTGTCAAGGCGTTTCCCCAAATCCCCGACACTCCCGCCGGGCGCCAGCTCGAATGGTACCTGGAACGAGTCGTCTCAGGTGGCGTGGGCGCTTCAGAAGCGGAACTCGACGCGCGATGCACGCTCAACATGATGGTGCGCGCACCATTTCCGTATCGGCACGAGGTGACGAGCGGCGGATGGCAGCGCGCAAACACCAGTTACGGACCGTTCAGCATCGCTTCGATCGACGAGAGTTCGGACTTTGCAATCGCGGTCAAACTCCAGGGTGTCGGTGACAAGCGATGGCGCCTGTCATGCACGGTCGAGCCGCAACCGCCCAATCGAATCAGCGAAATCAGCGCGGAGCGCCTGCTCGATTTTGAGGTCGTCTCGCGCGAGGCGGTCGCAGCCGACGCCAAAGTGCTGGCCGATATCGAGCGACGATGTCCGATCGTGCTGGGCGACGGCACCACGATGGTCATCGATCGCGGCGATGACTACTTCGCGTTCACGCGCCTGATGGAAGAGTTCGTCGTCGCGCTCGGCTTCGTGGATGGCAAGCCGGCCGGGGTGAACGCCGCCGGCATCCACAAGGTGCGCGTCGATGGCAAAGACTATCGCATTCTGGCGGCGGCGCATCTACGCATCCTGCCGGAGCATCAGAAAAAAGGCGTGTGGGGAAAAATTTCGCGGGTCTTCGATCAGAAATATCCGGAAGGATCGATCGACGGCAGCAGCGCGTATCCGTCCGTCGACAATGCAGCGATGCTCAAGGGCTTCGCAGGCGCCCCGAAATGGCGCATCCAGCAAATTCGCGCGCAACTCTCGTGCGCGTCGCTGGCAGGTCCTCGTGTCGGCCGGCCTGCCACGCCTGATGACGCGGCGCGCATCGTCGAAATCCTCAACGCGACGCATGAAGAAGAGGAGATGTACCTGCCGTACACCGTCGAGTCGTTCACCGCGCGGATGGAGCGCTCGCCGAAGGACTATTCGTGGCAGAACGTGTGGCTGACTGATCGCGCCGTGATGGGCGTATGGCCCGCCGGAGACACCGTGCGGTTCATCATCGAGTCGAAGGGGAGCCGCATCGTTTCGCGCCGCGGCCTCGCACTGGACTGGGGATTTCGCGCGGGTGCGGAAGACGAACTGGAAGCACTCATTCGTGCCCGATGCGGATGGCTTCAGGCGCGCGGCCTGGATCGGCTCTCGCTCTTCACCTCGGAGCCCTCGCCGGGCTACGCGCGAGTCAAGGCGATTGCGAGCGAGCTCGAGCGATACGTGGTGATTTTGTTTGGCGCACCCGAGCCGCCGGACGTCGCCACTCGCGGCGTGTACGTCGACCCGATCTACTTCTAGCCCGCATCGCGAACTCGTGGTCTACAGGCGGCCTGCGGCACGCAGCACGTAGAGCGCGTCGGCGGTGACCCACTCGTTCATTCGGCGCGCTCCGCCGCCGCCCCAGTTGACGGGCGAGATGGACCCGACGCGCGGGTTCGCATCCGCCGAGACCTTGTAGAACGTTCCCTCGGCGGCCCAACCTCCGCCGGGCAGTTCCTTGCGCTCGAGCAGATCGAGCGCGTCGCGACAGCGTGGATCGTCTATCAGTCCCATTTCCGCCATCGCCACGAGTCCGCCCAACATTTCGTAGTGCCAATAGCGCGGATAGTGCTGACGGATGAAGTGCGGGCTAACCACCTTTCCCGTCGTTCGACTCTTGAACAATTGGCGACAGAGAAAAAACTCCGCCGTCTTCATCGCCGCCGCGCGAGCCGCCTTGTCGCCGCGATGCTCCGCGTGAGTTGCGAGGCCGACCATCGGCAGCAACGTCTCGTTGAACGACGACACGTGAGCCGAGGGCTTGCGGTCGCAGTTCCATCCGCCGTCCGGCCATTGCCAGTACATCAGGCGCTCCGCCAGCCCGTCGCTTCGCGCGTCAGGCAGCCCCAGCCTGGTGATCGAGTAGAGCGCGTTGCCCTGCTGCGAGCCGCATCTGCGATAGCGTCCCTGTATTTTCGGAACACCCTGGCCGCTTCGAGACTTGGGAACGGCGCCTTTGGACTCGTACTCCTTGTAGAAGGCGTCGCTCAGCCAGTGATTGAGAACGCGGTCGCGGAGCGGAAGCAGGCGCTCGTCGCCCGCGGGATAGCCAAGATCGGCCAGCGCCGCGAGCGTCCAGTGCGCTCCACGCCACTTGGAATACACGGGCGTCTCGCGAAGCGACCGGCCGTCGATGCTCGCGAGCAGA